>SLSB01000077.1 GCA_007130675.1 Candidatus Hydrogenedentota bacterium
ATCCATCAGATCGACCTGTTGCTGTGGTTCATGGGGCCTGTCAAGAGTGTGCATGCCCGCACCAGCCTTGTAGCGCATGAAGGCCTCGAGGTCGAGGACCTCGCCTGCGCGATCCTCGAGTTCGAAAGCGGCGCCATGGGCGTCATTGAAGGAAGCACCGCCATCTGGCCGGGGCATCCTGCCCGCGTCGAGGTGCATGGCGACCACGGCAGCGCCACCCTCGAGGACGGGAAGCTGCGCTGCTGGGAATTCAAGAACGAGCAACCCGAGGACGCCAAGATTCGAGCGGAAATGCCCCAGGCCGCGGCGGGCGCGGGTGCATCGGATCCCTTGGCCAATGTGACCCATGAAGGGCACCGCCGCCAAATAGCGGACTTCACCGAGGCCGTTCGGGAAGGCCGCGCGCCATTTATCGATGGGCGCGAAGGCCGCAGGGCCGTTGCGCTGATTGAAGCCATCTACCGGTCGGCCGAGAGCGGAGAAACTGTTACCTTGTAAACGCGTGACGCGCTCCGGCCTCAAGTACAATACAACCAGATATCGGCAGTTCCCAGAAGCTGCTTGCGGTATCGGAACGGTCCAAATGGACCAGGAGGATGATCATGAGAGCACGAACCGGAGTCACCGTGGGAATAGGCATACTGTTTGCCGGAGCACTGTTAATGGTGCTGTCCCCGCTGTATACGTTTGCCTTGGAGATGCAACAACCTCCCGGGGTCATCATGGAAGAGGAAGCCCCCGAGATTCCTCCCGTGGTAGCCATCGTGGAAGGTGAGGAGATCACCGGCGAGGAATTCCAACGGGCGATGATGACTGCGATGCAAATGAAGGCGGCCCGGTCGGCACAGGATCCCAATCGTGACCCGAGCCAGCCGCCCGAGGAATTCGGGCGGGCAGATGCGCAGCAGGTGTTGCAGAACCTGATCCAGACCAAAGCCGTCTTCGCACTGGCCAAGAAGGCCGACACACAGGTTTCGGATGCGGAGCTGACAGAGGAAATTGAGGAGATCAAGGCGCGCTTTCCCCAAGGGCAGTTCGAACAGATCCTCCAGGCACAGGGTCTGACCGAGGCTCGACTCAGGGACTCACTGAGGGAACAGCTGAAGGCCCAGAAGTTCTTCGAGGAAAAGACCAAAGATGTGACGGTTCTTGAAGAAGATGTGCAGGGTATGTACGAAGAGCTTAAAGCTGCAGGTCAAATGGAAAAACCCGAAACGGTGGACGTGGCCCACATTCTCATCGCGGCGCCGCGGGGCGGGGCGGAAGAAGACATTGCCGAAGCAAAGGAGCGCATTGACGCCGCCCGCAAGAGAATCGTCGAGGACGAAGAGGATTTCGGCGAGGTGGCCAAGGACGTCTCGGAAGATCCGGGTTCCGCGCCGCGAGGCGGTCTGTACGAGGGAGTGCCGCGTGGCCAAATGGTGCCGGAATTCGAGCAGCGCATGTTCGATCTGCCGATCGGCGAGGTAAGCCAACCCTTCCAGACCCAGTTCGGCTGGCACATCCTCGAGGTCGAGGGCCGCGATGAAGCCGGTACCGCCGAATACGACGAGGTCAAAGACCGCATTCGCGAGATTCTCGAACAGCAGGCCAAAGGCGAGGCGTTTAGCGAGTATCTCGAGGCTGCCATCAGGGAACTCGATATCGAAATCTTCCTGCCCGCCCGAGAAGGTGCGGGAGACCCGTTGGCCCCGGTCCCGGAAATCGGGGAAATAATGCCCGACGACGGCGAGCTTCCCGATGAACCAGCCTGAGCACCAGCTCTTTTCTGTGGTAAGGATGGCGGCTGGATGAGCTCCATTGCCGCGGGGGCATGCTGAATCGGGAAAGGTAACTGCGATGACAGATGGACGAGCCTTTGACGTAGCCATTGTCGGCGGCGGAATGATCACGAACGATCTTCTGCTGCCGTCCATTTATCATTTGCAGCGCCTCGGCCTCGTGAAGGCTATCAGCATCTGCGCGCTGAATACGCCCCCGTTCGAGGCCCTTCTTGAGAATCCTCAGCTTGCCGAAGCGTTTCCGGGGCAGGGTTTTACACCCTGCCCCGCTTTGAGCGAATCCCCGGAAAAGGATTTTCCCGAGCTGTACAAAGAGGTTATCGCGGCAATGCCCCCGCACAGTGCGGTGGTCGTCGCGATGCCTGACCAATTGCATTACCCGGTGTTGATGGAGGCGCTCAACCACGGCCAGCACGTGCTGTGCGTGAAGCCGCTGGTGCTCAAATACACCCAGGCCCTCGAGGTCGAGGAGCTCGCGCGCGAGAAAGGGCTCTTCGTCGGCGTCGAATACCATAAACGCTTCGACCGGCGTGCATTGATCGCGCGGCGGCATTATGAATTGGGCCATTTCGGCGAATTCGTGATGGGCGAAGCCAAACTGATCGAGCCCTATCTCTACCGACACTCGAACTTTCAAAACTGGTTCACCTGCGAAAACACCGACCCCTTCGTGTATATCGGTTGCCACTATGTCGATTTGACCTATTTCATTACCGGACTCAGGCCCACGGGCGTGTCGGTACATGGCGTTAAGGGAGCTTTCCCCAACGGAAACGTCGCGTACATGTGGTCGCAGGGCCGTGTGCTGTTCGAAAACGACGCCGTCTTATCCGTGATCAATGGATTAGGGTATCCCGACGAAGGGGCGGGCCCCAACGAGCAGGGACTGGTCATCTACTGCGAAGGCAGCGGAAAGACCGCCCTCTTCGAACACAATGACCAGTTTCGCGGAGTCAGCCACTCCTACACGGATGCAATCGGGTCCGGTGGAACGGTTTTCAACTACATAAATCCCGATTTCTTCCAGCTTGGGCCATGGGAAGGGCCGGGGTACAAGCCCATGGGTTACGGCTATGACTCGGTCGCGGCCAACCTCGAGACGATCGGGCGCATCCGGGAATCCACCGCGGGGCTGAGCGCGGGCGATGCGTTGGCCAGGCGCCGCGAAATCATTGCCGAGGTAGATGAAAAACGCCTGATTGCCACGCCGGCCAACAGCAGCATTAACGAACTGGTTACCGAAGCAGCGCGGATGTCGATACTCAACGACGGCGATTTCGTCAAGATTGTCTACGATGGAGAACCCCATATCGAGCCGAAAGGCTGAGATGCACGCAGCGGTGTGAGTGAACGCGCTTTCTAGCAGGAGAAGACGTCGTGTCCGCCCCGCGTTGATTCTCTGGGCATTGTGTCTGCTCGGGATCGCGCCCGCGGCGCTCTATACCCTGCATGTCCTCTGGAACCGCTATCCGGACGGGCCCCAATGGGTCCAGCAATTCACCGATGCCCGCGTAGCCAAGGCGGTTTCCGCGCAACGGCTCAGCGGGCAGACGATCCACGTGGCGTTATCCCCCGAAGACGCCAGTCTTCACGCTGAAGCACTTCTCGAGGTCGAGAGCACGGGACACGGACTCGAAGCCGTCGTTTTTATGCTCAATCCCGGACTCGATGTGTTTTCTGCCTCAGCCGGCGAGGAGCCTCTTCCAATTGCACGGCAGGGGGCACTCGTGCGCATCGGGCTTCCGCTCCGCCTTCCGCAGGGACAGCGCGCACAGGTCTTGGTGACCTATGGCGGGACGATCGCCGGCACAGCGATGGCTTCCGGTTCTATTGGACCCCGCGAAGTCTGGCTTCCTTGGGCGGTAGCTTGGCATCCGGTCGATTTTTCGAGTTTTGCCGCATTGAGCGCCACGGTGTCTCTTCCGGAAGGCATGACCCTGGCGGGTACGGCAGAGCGGGCTCTTTCCGCCAAACCCGGCCGTGTGAGTTACCACGTCCAGACAGCCAGGCCGCGTATGGGCATGCCGCTCGTCGCAGGACACTATGCGACCCACAGGGCCATACATGGCGACATCCAGTGGGAGATCGATCATCTCCCGGGTGAGGAGTGGGCGGTGGAGACTTACTCGGAGGTATTTCCAAGTGCCGAATCGGTCTTGCGGATGCTTCTCGGCGAGACGCAGAAAGCCACACTGCACGGAGTTGTGAGTGGCCGTGTCCAAAAGCCGTTCTATCTGGGCTGCGGTCTTGTCGCCTTGCCGCCCGCGTCAGGCGTGCTTTCCCATGCCGATATCGCAAGGCTGGGAGGAGCACTCGCCCGCCACTGGTGGGGAGAGACCGTGTCCCCGTCATGGTTTCCGCTCCGTGCCGATGGCGGGGCGTGGCTTCTCGAGGGAGGCGCCGCACATTCCGGCTGGACGGTGCTGCGCGAACTCCGTGGGCACAATGCAGCCATGGAATACATCGAGATGCGTGTGCTGCGTGGCACGCAAACCCCCTTGCGCGCTCTGAACGCGATGGACCTGGCGCGCCTGGACGACGCCTCGCAAGAAGCCCTCGAGGAGCATGGTGCCCGCATTGCCCGGCTACTCGAGAGTTCCGCCGGGCGCGAGGGGTATTGGGAAGCGTGCCGAAACCTTTTCCGTATCCACGCGGGCCATACGGTGACGCTCGATGCATTTCGCCGCGAACTCGAACTGGCCACGCAAAAGGACTTCCGCGAAACGTTTCGGGTCTGGTTCGACCGGCCAGGCGTCTTCGACTACACCGTGGAAGGCGTCCGGACGGTCGGCAACAAGGTTGAAGTGACCGTGTCAAATAACGGAGATATCCCTGCGCTTGTCCCCGTGACGCTCGGCCTTGTAACGGCCCGGGGACTGGACTTGCACGCGATAGAGCCGGGCTCTGGCGGCGGGACATTCGCGTTTGATGTGGACGCAGCAGTGAACCGGGTGATCCTCGACCCCTACTTTGAAACCCCCGACACTAACCGCGCCAATAATGTGTGGCCGCGCCGCACCTGGCCCCAGGCACTCGCCGTCGCTTCCGACGGCAAGGTCGCCGTCGGACTCGCGCGGCAATGGGAGTCCGGCTCCCCGGACATGATCCGCCTGCTGCAGCCCGGCCAGCCCGGGGCCGAGCATATTCGTCTGCTCCAACCGCTTTCGGCGCCCCTGCTGTGGTCTCCTGACGGAACCCGGTTGGCTTTCGGCGCAGCGGGGGCGTTCGTGCGCCACAGCGACGGACAAATCACCGAGGCGGCGGCAAGACACCCGGGCAAACCTGCCGGATGGATGGGCGAGATCCTCGTGCTTCACTCGGACCCTGGCGTTTCTCCGGGATGGATGGTTTCACGGCCTCCCCATGAAGCTGTTGTGGGGCAAGAGGCATTTCCGCCGCCGAGGCCCGGCACGGTGGCGTATTGTTCCTCGAGACGAGCGTATGCCTGCGTTTCGCAAGACGACGGCAGCGTGTGGGTTGGCGAAGACGGTGGCCCGCCTCGGAAAGCGGAGGAGCACGGCGGCATAATCGCAGGCCCCGTCTTTCACGGGCCCGGACGGCTACGCTTTGTCCGCGCCACCGGTGTCGTGGCCGAGATCGAGAAGGTGGAGGGCAAGTGGGTCGAGACAAAGGTGGCCGAACTTGGCCACGGTGTCGCGCAGGCGCGGTTATCCCCCGATGGGAATCGCGTGGCATGGCGCCACATGCGGAGGCCGCACCTCATGAGCAGTCCACTGGCCATATTCGAACCCGCGCCTCTGAGGGTCATGGGAACGCCGGTGGATTTCTGCTGGCAGGACAGCCGGACACTGTTCTGTTTGACGCGGCAGAATGAATGGGCGTTGCCGGGGCGTTTTCACGCCGAATACAATATCCAGCAGATCGACACCGTTTCCGGGGAGACCGTGGTTCTCGATGAGACGCCGGGACGCTAACGCCAAGATGCGCTGAACTGCCCAGCAACCCGAAACGTCACCGGCGAATGATGCCGCCACGGCCCTGACTCAAGGTGATCCCTTGGAGATTCATGGCCAATTCGTCCGGGTTGTCAGAGGCCGCCATCCCCTGATCTTCAGAGATGAGCCCTCGTTTGATGAGGTCGTGCAGGCTCATGTTAAACGTCTGCATGCCGTCTTCTTTTCCGCCCGCAATCACGTTGGGAATCTGACGCAGATTGTTTTCTTTGATGAGCGAGGAGATCGCTGGATTGTTGAACATCACTTCGATCGCCGGCACACGGCCTACACCGTCGGCGGTGGGAATCAAACGCTGTGCGATGCAGGCGCGCAACTGCAGCGACAACTGAGAACGGACTTGTGTGTGCTGGTTCGCGGGAAACAAGTCTACGATACGGTCAACCGTCAGCATGGCGTTGGTGGTGTGAAGGGTGCTGAACACCAGGTGGCCGGTTTCGGCCGCCGCCATGGCCGCCTGAAACGTCTCGGCGTCACGCATCTCGCCGATGAGAATGACGTCGGGATCCTCACGCATCGCCGCGCGCAACGCCGTGTGAAAATCGTGCGTGTCGATATGCAATTCCCGCTGCGTTACAATACTATTCTTGTTCGAGTGCAGGAATTCAATCGGGTCTTCAATCGTCACAATATGAAGCCTGCGATTCTCGTTTATCTTATCTACAATTGCCGCCAGTGTGGTCGATTTGCCGCTACCGGTAGTACCGGTGATCAGCGCCAGGCCCCGGTGCATTTCGGTCAGCCTTTCGATGGCGGGGGGGAGGTTGAGATCGTTGAAACTGGGGATCTTCGCCTTCACATGACGCATGATGATGCCCACGGAATTGCGCTGCTTCAAGATATTCACGCGAAAACGTCCCAGCCCGGGGAAGCTCAGCGCCTGATCGGCGTCTCCCGAGCGCAGGAAGCGCTCCTTGTCTTCCCCATCCATGATGTCGTCAAGGAACGACATGTTATCGTCATTTGTGATCGGGTCTTCTCCGATAAAACGGATAGTCCCGTCAATCCGGATAGCGGGAGGGCTGCCAACCGTGAGATGTACGTCAGAAGCGCCATGTTTAACCGCATACGTGAGAATCTTTTGTAGAGAAGGCATGAAAAACTCCTCGCTGCCCCCAGCCTACCCCGGCCGGTCAGCCTATATCCGTCCCGTGCGCGTACCGCAACGCTGATTCGATATGCCCCGTACGCCTTGGCGGCAGGCCCTGCCTGCAGCAGACAGGCACCCCTCCGTACACTCTGTAAGTATACCAGAATCCCTGATTTCTGGGCAATCCCGCCGCTCGCCCTGGTTCG
>SLSB01000535.1 GCA_007130675.1 Candidatus Hydrogenedentota bacterium
ACAGCAACTGTCCGCTGTCGATTAAGAGCAGGTAAGAAAACCTGCTCCCCTTAACCGGAGAATCGGTTGATCACGTGTCGGAATCCTCGATCCCGTCCTGGATCCGCAAATGGCCACGGCTTTTTTAAATACGCTCTATCTGGTGAAAGATGGCGAGTTTTTCTGCCGCGTGACGACTGCGCAGCAGAAGCCGTCGGGGAGGCTCGAATACGCATGTTATCCCGCGCCGAAATGTAGCGTCCGGTCCCGCGAAGCGCGGGATGCCGGACGCTACAGGGAAAACACATGTCGTAATCGCCTTCGACGAGAACTTGGACTTGCCGGGGTATAGACAATTGATCTCAGGATGAAAGAGTAGGTTTTCCCGCCGGTTTCGAGTTCATAGGGGAAGGCGCTTTGGATAAGCCTTCTCAACTGCTTTTTCAAGGAGGACTTACCGCAAACCCTCGCCACCTGTTCCGAAATGCACCAGAGAACGAATTGCATCCGCCAGCAATTCGTGCGCGGGCTGGAAACCCCACCCTCCGTTGCAGAACAAATGAGGACAGGGCGCCACTTCGCTGCTTGTTCTCTGGTTCTTCACGTTGATCACGACCGCCGAGTGCGCCGCGGCCTCCTAATCTTGTAGCGCAGGCGTCTCGCCTGCATCTTCGTTCGAGGACACGCTACGTTTCGTCCCGTTGCAAACGGTCCGGCGAATACGTCATGATTGGTCTTTCGCGGGACGAGGTGCGCCGCGGCGGTTCAGCATTCGAGGGGATATCATGTTTCAGATTGTAAGAGTAGTGTTCATATGGGTGGTCGCTGTCTGCGCAGCCGGTGCAACTGCCGATGTGTTGTATCTGCAGAACGGCGACCGTATCAGTGGGACCCTCGGCGGGCTCAGCAATGGCGTCTTATGGTTTCGCGGGGAGTTTACCGGCCCGTTCGAGGTGCCGATGGCCGAAGTCTACGCGGTAACCACCGAAGAAGAAGTCGAACTTCTTTTCCGCGACAGCCTGTCCGTGATGGGCCGACTGGTCTTGCTCGATGATAGGCAGGCGCTTGCAGCCGAAGGAGAGCTCAAGCCAATCGTTCTCGACGAACTCGTGACCATCGCCATCCCGGGCGTCGAGATTGCCGAAGCCCCGCTTCCTCCTGAACCAGAAGACCAAGCCCCCAAGAAGTGGTCGGGCAGCATAACCGCGGCCACTGCCTGGCGCAAAGGAGCCACAGACACATTTGACGCTACGGTCGGGGCCACACTGGTGCGAACCTGGGACGACGACGTGCTCACATTCCGGTCCGAGGCGGCATACGGGGAAGTCGAGTCGCTCAAGAATACCCAGCGGGTTCTCGGCGAGCTCAAGTGGCAGCACTATTGGAGCGAGCGATTCTACGGGTATTGGCTGGGCGGTGCGGAACACGATGCCGCACGGCAGCTGGACTTGCGCCTGCGCACCAGCGCAGGCCTCGGCCATGACGTCATCAAGCAGGAGCGCCGCAAGCTTTCGCTCGAGGCGGGTATCGGCTACCGCCGCGAGTATTGGCTCGAATATGACCTGGTTGGCGAGCGCAGGGCCCGAGAACGCAGCCGGGATGCACGGCAGGCGCGACTGAACCAGTTCATCAACGACCTCGCCAGCCTCAGGGGGGGCCAACTCATCAGTGCAAGTTTCCAGTTCTACCAAGATATGAATGCACTCAAGTTTGACAACAGGAGAACTTCGGAAGACAGCGTGAACGTGCGTCTATCCAGTCATTTCGAACAACGTGTGTTCAGCCAAAGCCGGTTTACTTCGGATTTGACCTACGAACCCGATATAGACTCCCTATCAGATTTCCGGGTTTTGTCGGATCTCGCCTTCTTGACTCCTCTAACCGAAAAGATCAGTCTGCGCATAAGGCTGGACTCGGAATATGACAGCGCCCCCGGTGACAGCAGCGCGGAAAATTGGGAACACCGCTTCCTGACGGGACTGGAATACAGATTCTGATCGGTCACCGGGCAGGTCGTTTTCTTCGGTCACATAGATCCACCGCACGATGCGCGATACTGGGCCGATCCGGTGTGCCCGACCGCGACACCACCCGCGAAATTCTGAAGGAAATGCTGAAAAATACTTGACCAAGGGCGTCAGGGCCGCCTATAATTGTTTGGAATTCCTAAGTTTTTGTGACGCCGGAAGAAATAAGCATGGCAGATACTCAACTCAGCGCTAGTCTCGAGGATTACCTCGAGGCCATTTTCCATGTGGTCAACGCCAAGCAGGCAGCGCGGGCCAAGGACATTGCCGACCGGCTCAATGTGAACAGTTCCTCGGTGACGGGGGCATTGCATGCGCTCAAAGAGCGTGCGCTGATCAATTACGAGCCCTATGATCTGATCACATTGACAGACCATGGGTTACGCATAGCCCGCGAGGTGGTGCGGCGCCATGAAGTGCTGCGGCATTTTTTTGTGGATGTGCTCGGCATCAGCAGGGACGAAGCAGAAACAGCCGCATGCGGCATGGAACACGCGATGCCGCCGGTGGTCTTTGACCGGCTGGTCCAATTTGTCGAGTTCGTGGGAACCGGCCCAACGGGCCGTCTGCAATGGGACCCAACCCAAGGCGGGTTCTGCGATGGAAGGCATGACGTGTTACGGGCTGAAGAAAAGCCACAAACGGATAAAGAGGCAGAGTGAGCCCCTTGTTTGATAAGGCACAGTAACAGTTTATGCGTGCGAATACGGAAGATGGAATTAGGACAACGATGTTGAGCGAAGCGCTCCACGGAAGCACCGTGCGCGTGGTTCGACTGCACGGTGGCCGGGGATTTCGCGAGAATCTCGAACGGCTCGGCGTGCTGCCGGGCGTTTCGCTTCATGTAGCAGGTAAAGGTTTTTCCGGCCCGGTGATTATTGTGTGCCGGGGTGGCCGCATCGCGATAGGGCGGGGCATGGCCGAACGCATCGAGGTGGCGCCGGAGCAGTCTGCTCCCTGAAGATCGGGCATTTCTGCACATGCTCGATACCCCTTGGTCCTCATCCGGGGTGGATTCGGGCAGGTTTTCAGGGCCGCGGCCAAGTACAAGCGATTCCAGCAGGGATTTCATGAATACCAGGACATTGTTCGATCTCGTCAGTGGCGACCGGGCGCGTATCCTGCGCGTGCGGGATGATGGCGCTCCGGGTCTTCGCCAGCGCCTGCTCGATATGGGCATAACACGCGGCACGGAACTGTATGTCGAGCGGCATGCGCCCCTCGGCGACCCGGTCGAGATCACCCTGAAGGGGTATTCACTGGCTCTGCGCATGAACGAAGCTCGGCAAATCGAAATCGAGGAACTTTAGCGTGGCTGTTATTGCCATTGCAGGTAATCCTAACGCCGGCAAGACATCCCTGTTTAATCACCTCACCGGCACGACGCAGAGCGTCGGAAACTACCCGGGCGTGACGGTCGAATGCAAAGAAGGCATCGCCCGGTACGACGGACGCCGCATTCGCGTGGTGGACCTTCCCGGCACCTACTCGCTCACTGCCTATTCGCAAGAAGAGCTGGTTGCGCGCAATTTCATCATCGAAAACGGCTCGGATCTCGTGGTTGACGTAGTCGACGCCTCGAACCTCGAGCGTAACCTTTATCTGGCCATACAGATTATGGAGATGGGCGCGCCGCTGGTTCTGGCCCTCAACATGGTAGACGTCGCCAAACGCCGCGGGTTCAACCTCGACCACGAGAAACTGTCCGAACTCTTGGGAATTCCCGTCGTGCCGACCGTGGGCAACAGAGGCACGGGCGTCAAGGAATTGCTGCGGCAATGCGTCGAAGCCATAGACGGCCAGGTACCTGTATTGCCACGACCGGTAACCTACGGCCATGAGGTCGATGATGTGGTCGACACGCTGGCCGAGACGTTGGAAGCCGTCCCCGAGTTGGGCGCCCGTTATGGGCCCCGCTGGATCGCGGTCAAACTCCTCGAAGAAGATGCGGAAGTCGAGAAGCTCGTGCGCGAACTGGCCGGCGAGGAGGCAGAGAGCATCCTTGAAGCCGCGCGCCAGGCCATCTACGCTATCGAGCGGCATTGCGGCGACGCCTGCTCGACGGTGATCGCCGAGCGGCGGTACGGGTATGCCGCCGGCATTATGCAGGAGTGCATGACCCTGACGGGCGAGGCGCGCCAGCTCGCCACCGATCGCATCGACACGGTGGTGTGCAACCGGTTTCTCGGCCCGGTCATTTTGGTGGCGGTTGTGGCCGCGCTGTTCTTTGCAGTGTTTCGCATTTCCACGGAATGGGCATGGATTCCCTGGCTCGATGGGTGGTATAGCCCCGTCGAATGGGTCGAATGGCAATTCGAGCAACTCCGTGCGGCGACCGACGGGCTCGAACCGGGCGCCCCCATGCTGCACTCGCTGTTAAGCGATGCCCTCATCGCCGGCGTTGGCGGCGTGCTGAGTTTTGTGCCCCTCATCTTCACCATGTTCTTCTTCATTTCCGCGCTCGAAGACTCGGGCTACATCGCCCGCGTGGCATTCATCCTCGATCGGGTCTTGCAAACCTTCGGGCTCCAGGGGAAATCGATTCTCGCGATGATCGTCTCGGGTGGGCTGGGCGCCGGCGGGTGCGCCGTGCCCGGTGTGATGGCCACCCGCACCTTGCGCGAGGAAAAGGACCGGCTGATCACCATGCTGGTCGCGCCGTTCATGAATTGCGGGGCAAAGCTGCCCGTGTACGCCATGCTGATTGCGGCTTTCTTTCCTCAGCACCGCGCCCGGATGATGCTGCTGCTGTGGGCGTTTTCCTGGGTGGTGGCGCTGTGCGCGGCCTGGGTGCTGCGCAAATTCGTCATTCGCGGCGAGCAGACGCCGTTCGTCATGGAACTGCCGCCCTATCACATGCCCATACTGCGCAGTCTGTTCCTGCATACCTGGGAGCGCACGTGGGTATACATCAAGAAGGCGGGCACCATCATTCTCGCCATCAATGTCCTGCTGTGGGCGCTGATGTATTTTCCCCGCTTTCCCGAGACGGCACAGCCGGAGGTTTCCCTGCAAACTGCAGAAGCACCTGCGGCGACGGAAGCTGAACGGGCCGCCCAGGCACTCGCGCACAGCTTCGCGGGCCGCTTCGGGCGCACACTCGAACCCGTGACCCAATATGCCGGGTTCGACTGGCGCACCAATATCGCTCTCGTGGGAGGGTTTATGGCCAAGGAGGTAATCGTCGGAACCTTGGGCACCGTGCTCGCCATGGGAGACGTCTCGCCAGGCCAAGCCGAATCACTGTCGGGAAGGTTGGCACAAGACCCGGCGTGGGACTCCCTGAAAGCCTTTGCATTAATGGTATTCGTCATGGTCTATGCGCCGTGTTTTGTATGCATAGCTGTCATTCGCCGCGAGAGCGGCTCCTGGGCATGGGCCGTCTTCTCGACGGTCTACTCGACCGCGATTGCCTTTGTGCTGGCCGTGCTTATCTATCAGGGCGGCTCACTGTTGGGCTTGGGCGGCCTCTGAGGAGCGTTGCACATGTTTGAACTGCTGATCGTCGGGCTCATTATGGCGGCAGCGGCATTTGCGGCCGGCTGGTGGCTGCGAAGAGCCGCTGCCGGGAAATGCTGTGACGACACCTGCGGCGTGGATGCCCACGAATGCTCGCTCGTGGATAGCCACGACAAAGGTGAGCCGTGCCCGGTTCCTCCCGAAGCGTGCTGCGGAAAACACACATCCGAAGAAACGCCCGCCAAAAGACGCGGGTGACAACAGGAGAATCGGTATGAATTTCGAAGGCGTAATACTGGGCGCTATCGCGTTCCTCGCGATTGGGGTGTTTCATCCCGTGGTCATCAAAGGCGAGTATTACTTCGGGGCGCGGATATGGCCCATTTTTCTCGTGCTCGGCGTTATCTTCGTGGCCCTCTCGCTGTTCGTGCAGAATACCTACGGCTCGGTCACCCTGGGCGTCGTGGGGTTTTCGTCGCTGTGGACCATCCACGAGATTAAAGAACAAGAAAAGCGCGTCGCGAAAGGCTGGTTCCCGAAAAATCCCAACCGAAACCCGGGCCAGCAAGAGTAGCCCGGCATCTGAAACCTTTCCCGCCAAAAGTGCTGAACGCGAGGACTATTCAGCCAGTTCCATGGTGCCCAGGATGTTGAGGTCGAGGCTGAGCGTGGTTTGCCCGCCCACCCCATGTCGGCCGCCCAGCAGGTCCTCGACTCCGGCCGCGGACCCACCGAGCAGCGCGTCCGGGTTGGAAAGAAGACCGCCGAGTAGTCCCGGCAATCCGCCCAGCATTTCGGCGAAATCCATGCGCAGATCGAGGTCCATGTCGGCCAGTACGAGCTGACCGCTCGAGGTGTCGAAGTAAATCCGATTTCCTCCCATCAGCTCGAAAATCGGCATTCTCAGCCCGAGGGCTTCGCCCAGCGCACTCTCGGGAACGTTCAGAGTCCCCTCGACCTGCTCGGAGATGAATTGCTGCTCGATCACGCCACAGAGCCGGCCGTTCACCATCTCGTAGCCCACGAAGGTGTTGACGACACGCGCCGCGGCAGGCGTTCCAAAGCCGGGCACGGGCAATGCGATATGGCTTTCCCATTGCTGGCCCTGAACCACCTCGCCAGAGGGAAACTCGACCGCCGAGAAGTTGGGCAACACGGCCAGCATGGCCCCGATGTTGCTCGAATTCGAAAGCTTCAGCACTTGGCCATTCGGCGCGACCACCATGTCAATGGGATCCTGCAAGAATTCGAGCTGTGGAATGCCCGCCGTCGAACCCACACCCTGCCGCGTGTCCACGGGCGTCTGCCTTCCGTGGGATACGCGCGCGTCTTCTCCCGTAACCTCCATCGAGAACGGTTCGTCCATGAAACTGCCTTGAAACGCCGTGCGGTCAAAGGTCATGCGCAAGAGGGCATTGCCCGCCTGATCGACCTCCCGCGTGTGCAGGCTCATGGTGCTCTCGAAATCCATCAACACCCCCGATTCGCTCAGCAATTCGAGGCCTGTTCCGCTGACTTCCGAGGCGACTCGGTATTTCAGCGTCTCGCCCTGGTTGAACTTGAACGCAAACGGCCCGTCAGCC
>SLSB01000647.1 GCA_007130675.1 Candidatus Hydrogenedentota bacterium
GCGCCGCGGCCCGGCCCGATGCCCCGCCCATAAGCCTCCAGGGTCCATGGACCGCCGACGACGGCAAGCTGCCTCCCTGGAAGGGCGATTACCACCATGATCTCAACACCCAGTTGACCTACTGGCCGTGCTACAGCGGCAACTGGCTCGAGGGCGAGCGAAGCTTCGTCGACTGGCTGTGGGAGCATCGCGATAATTGTCGCGAATGGACCCGCAGGTTCTTCGATATGCCGGGTTTGAACGTGCCCATGACCACCGACCTCCACGGCAAGCAAATCGGCGGCTGGCGGCAATACACCCACAGCGCCACGACCGCCGCGTGGCTGGCCCACCACTTCTATCTGCATTGGCGCTACAGTATGGACCGCGAATTTCTCGAGCAACGCGCCTATCCTTATCTGCGCGAATGCTCGGTCTTTCTCGAAGCGATCACCAACGAACGCGATGAAGAAGGGTTGCGGACCCTGCCGCTCAGTTCATCGCCCGAAATTCACGACAACCGCCCAGAAGCCTGGTTCCCCTCGATTACCAACTACGATCTGGCGCTTATCCGGTGGTGTTTCGAGAAAACGGCCGAACTCGCCGATGAACTCGGGCGAACCGACGATGCCGCATTTTGGCGGGAACGTCTCGACGAGATGCCCGAATTCAGCCTCGGCGAAAACAAGGAGCTGCTGGTCGCCGAAGGCCACCCACTCACCGAGTCCCACCGCCATCACTCGAACCTGATGGCCCTCCACCCGCTCGGTCTCATTGACATCGACCACAGCGAAGAACACGCGGCGATCGTGCGCGCGTCGCTCGCCGAACTCGAACGCCTTGGCACCCGCTGGTGGACCGGCTATTCGTTTTCGTGGTGGGCCTCGTTTGCCGCACGCGCCAAGGACGGCGAAACCGCCGCGAAAGCGCTCGACCTTTTCCCGCATTTCACGCTGCGCAACAGCTTTCACTGCAATGGCGACCAATCGGGCCAGGGTCTCAGCAACTTCACCTACCGCCCGTTCACCCTCGAGGGCAACTTCGCCGCCGCCGCAGGACTCCAGGAGATGCTCATCCAGAGCCACAGAGGGTTCATCGAGGTGTTTCCGGCCATCCCCGAGGCCTGGACTGACGCGGCGTTCCACAACCTGCGCGCCGAAGGCGCCTTCCTAGTGTCTGCCGAAAAACGCGACGGCGAAGTGGTCTCCCTGCGGATTCTTGCCGATCAGGGCGGGACGGCCCGCGTGCGCATGCCCGAAACCGGCGAGATCAAGAGTTTCGAGCTTGCGCCCGGCGCCGAAATCAGCGTAATCCCCGGGTAGTTCTTTAATGCAGACCGCCTCTTAAAGCACAGCTGCCCCCGGCGGTCTGTAGCGCAGGCGTCTCGCCTGCATCCTGACCTCTACCGGGGGCGGCGGTTCTACACTTGAGAATCGGGGCAACGCAGGCGTATGCCTGCATTCCCGGATTGGCAAGAGCTTGCGACGTTGGGCCGCGTCCCAAACACCGCGGAATTCGAGGGAGAGAAGGCTGAAAATGAGCTTGCAAATGCAGGAAGACTGTGCCATACTCTCGCCGCATTGGGTAGCACGTGGAGACGGTTCTCCACGAAACTCAGGGAGACGGCACAATGTCATCGCACGCATCCTTCCTTTGGCGATGGCGTTGGTGTGCCCATTCCTAATCTCCCTGGGCCTTTCTCTCGTTTTCTTTTCCGGTATTGGAATCTCGCTGAACGTTCAATTGGGGAGTAACTGATCATGACTACAAGTGCATCCGGCAAACGAATTGGCGCTATTCAAGACCTTGCTAAGTTCGATGACAAGGACCTCATCTGCGCGGTGATCCAGCACCACGAAACCGGCCAAGTCTTGATGGTCGGCTACATGAATCGTGAAGCGCTCGACTATACACTGCGCGAACGCCGGGCCTGTTTCTGGTCACGCTCGCGGCAGAAGCTTTGGATCAAGGGCGAGACGTCCGGCAATGTCTTGCATGTGAAAGAGGTGCGCACCGACTGCGACGCCGACGCACTGTTGCTCAAATGCGACCCCGTCGGCCCAACGTGCCACACCAACGAGACCAGTTGTTTTTACCGAAAAGTGGAGTCCGACGGCTCCGTCTTCCTGGCGGGAGACGGCGTCGCGGACAAATAGAGCGAGGATTGGACCATGCTTCATCCAACGATTGACGAATTTCGCGCGATTGCGCGTCAGGGCGCGATTGTGCCCGTATACAAGGAGATTCTGGCCGATGTTGAGACACCGGTCACGGCCTACATCAAACTGGCCAAGAACCAGCAGTATTCATTTCTGCTCGAGAGTGTCGAGCAGGCCGACACCCTCGGCCGCTATTCCTTTCTCGGCGCAAACCCCTCGACCATATTCCGCTCGAAGGGCGAAACCGTGACCATCATCCGCGATGGCCGGCCCTCGTCGTTCGAGTCAAAGGACCCTCTGGGCGAATTGCGCGAGCTGATGAAGGCGTACAAACCGGTGAAGGTCGAGGGGTTGCCTGATTTTCACGGCGGCGCGGTCGGGTATGTCGCATACGACGAGGTCAGGCGTTTCGAGAAACTTCCCGGCACGAATCCCGACCCGCTGAATGCCCCCGACCTGTATTTCATCATCACCGACACCATCCTGATATTCGATCACGTCAACAACCGGCTCAAGATTGTCTCGAACGCCCATGTTCAAGGCGACCCGAAGGCGGCCTATAACGAAGCGGTACGCAAGATCGACGACATCGACCAGCTCTTACGAAAACCGCTTGTGATCACGACCGAGCGCATCCACACGGGCGAGATGCCGCGCGAGCCCAAGTCGAGCTTCACAAGAGAGGAGTTCTGCGACGCGGTCCGCCGTGCCAAGGAGTATGTCGCCGCGGGCGATGCCTTCCAGATCGTGCTGTCGCAGCGGTTCGAGCGTGAACTTCACGCCAGCCCCGTCAACGTATACCGAGCGCTCCGGTGCATCAACCCGTCGCCCTACATGACCCTCGTGCAGTTTCCCGAACTGACCCTCGTTGGGTCGAGCCCCGAGGTCATGACGCAGGTGCGCGGCGGAAAATGCAAAGTGCGGCCCATCGCCGGCACCCGCCCCAGAGGAGAGACCACCAGTGAAGATGTCGCCCTCGAAAAAGACCTCCTGGCCGATGAAAAAGAGGTCGCCGAGCACATTATGCTGGTCGATCTCGGCCGCAACGACGTGGGCCGCGTTAGTGTACCCGGGACCGTCGCCCCAACCAAGGACCGCCTGATGTACATCGAGCGCTACTCGCACGTGATGCACATCGTCAGCGAGGTCGAGGGCACCCTCAAAGAAGGCGAAGATGCATTCAGCGCCCTCCGCGCCACTTTTCCCATGGGCACCGTCAGCGGCGCCCCCAAGATACGCGCGATGGAGATCATCGACGAACTCGAGCCCGTCAGGCGCGGCCCCTACGCAGGCGGATGCGGGTATGTCAGTTTCTCGGGCGATATGGACACCTGCATCATCATTCGTACGATGATCATCAAAGATGGCATTGCGTATGTGCAAGCGGGGGCTGGCATTGTCTACGACAGCGTGCCCGAGCGGGAATACGAAGAAACGGTAAACAAGGCCAAAGCGCTGTTTCGCGCGGTCGAGTTTGCCGAGAGAGGGCTGGAAGCATGATCGTGATAATCGACAACTACGACTCGTTCACCTACAACCTGGTGCAGTATTTGGGCGAGATGGAACAAGATGTCCGTGTATTTCGAAACGATGCCATCGACATCGAAGGCGTTCGGGCGCTCGAGCCGGACCATCTGGTGGTTTCACCCGGCCCTTGCACGCCACACGAAGCCGGCATCTCGATCGAGGTCATCCGGGCGTTGGGTCCTGAGATTCCGACGCTCGGCGTCTGTCTCGGGCATCAGAGCATTGGCGCGGCTTTCGGCGGCGACATTGTGCGGGCCGATACGATCATGCACGGCAAGATCAGCGCGATACACCACTTTGGAAACGTGCTGTTCGAGGGCATCGACTCACCCTTCGAGGCCACGCGCTACCATTCGCTGGCCATTCGCCGCGAGACCTGCCCCGAGGACCTCGAGATTATCGCCGAAACAGACGACAAAACCATCATGGCGGTCGCACACCGGCAGTATCCGATATGGGGCGTGCAATTTCACCCCGAGAGTATCCTTACGCAGGCAGGCAAGCTGATTTTGCGCAATTTCCTCGCGCGCACGGCAGGTTCCTGACCAGGAAAAATATGCCCTAAAGTGTGAATTTTGCACGACTTAGCCCTTTGACTTTAGGTCGGCCTTGTGCTAAAGTACCTGTGTTGTACGTAGTACCGGGTTCGGACAGAAAGGCAACTCGAAATGACGCAGCCTCCGAAAAATCTGGGGAAGAAGCAGCAAAAAGCGCTTGCCCACCTCGACCGTAACCTCCAATTGTGCCGCGAGTTTCTCAACGATTGGTTGCTGTTCAACCAGATCCTTTCCGCGTATCCGGCAGAGAGTGCCAACAAAGCGGAACTCGAGAACCAGTTTCTCAAAATCAAGAGCAAGCTGGCGCGCGAGCATCAGATTCTGCGCGAGAGTCTGGGGCAGGACTACAAGCTCGATGGCAACACCATGAACATCGTGGCGGGCGCGACCAATCTCGAGGCCATCTTCAGCCAATCCGAAATCGCCGTCAAGAAACTCCAGGGCGAGTGGCACCGGGCCTTCATATCGATCAACGAAACCCTCGGCGGTCTCGAAGATAAACGCAGCCGCGTGCTGGGCGGCGAGAAGGTGTTTGTCGGCGGTCTCGACAGCCCGGCCGCCGGCGGACGCGGCATGTCCGACAAGGCCAAGAAGACCGTGATCATCATCGTCGTGGTGCTGATCCTCATCGGCATCATGGCGGGCGTCCCGCAAATCCGACAGATGTACATGGATGCCTACCAAGACCTGTTCGGAGGATGACGCCGTTCCTGAAGCCGCGTCTCGAATTCTTCGGCAGGGGAGGTGAGAGTATCCGGGGGCAGTCCCGGAGGCGTTCCAGAAGAGGAGCGGGCCTGAAGACATCATTCGGCAGTGCCGCAGCGAAAGGAGAACGACGTGACCAAGCGGGAACTGGTGATCGAGATTGCCGAACGGCTAGGCTACACGCAAAATGAAGTCGCCGACGTCGTGCAGCAGACATTGGATACTATCATGGAGTGCCTTTCAGAAGGTCATCGCCTCGAAATTCGCAATTTTGGCGTCTTCGAGGTAAAACAGCGCGATGCGCGCATGGGCCGAAATCCGCGCACGGGGCAGGAGGTGCCGATCAGCGGAAAGCGCGTCCCTTCGTTTAAGCCAGGCAAAGCCCTCAAAGAGCGGGTTCAAGCTGCGCCGCCCGCCGAGGAACCCGCCGTGCCTTCGGAATCCTCCGAACCTTCCGGAGGCGGCATGCTGGAAGCCAGCAGCGGCGAGCAAGGCAGCCTCTTTTAGCCACTGAACCGGCCAACGCAATGCCCTGCCTCACAATTTGGACGTGAAGGGGCCGCTGCGTCTATACTAGTCCCGTCGTGGGTTGCGGCATGCATAGGACTCGTGCCCGCACGTCTTAGGTAACCGGCAACAGAAAACGGCCGCCATAGGCGGCCGATGTGGATTTCTCACTACATGGCTGAACAGGAAGAAGACAACGGTTATGATGCCCGAATGACCTTCACCGAACACCTCGGTGAGCTTCGGACCCGCATTATCCGTGCATCGATCGTGGTCGTGATTGCTATCGTCGGTGCATATATCGCAGGGGCCCATTTGATCGAAGCCATCATGTGGCCAATCACGGGAAGGCTCGCACACGAAGAAGCCGGAGGCCCCGTCGTCCGGATGATGTATACCAATCCACTCAATCCCTTGTTGGTCCGCCTGAGGGTGGCTGCCTACGGTGGTCTCCTCATAGGGTCGCCGTTTGTTGTCCACCAAATTTGCGCGTTTGTCTTTCCCGGCTTGCGCAAGAGTGAGAAGCGCGCCATTCAAATCATGCTGACCGGCGGCAGCATGCTGGCCATTGCGGGCGTTTTGGTCGCCTATTTCGGAGTGCTTCCGGTCGTCGTGCCATATTTGATGAGAAACTTCCTGCCCCCCGGCTACGAGCTGAGCCTGCGTCCCGACGAAACCATACCGATCATCATCAAAGCCATTCTCGGTTTTGCCATCGCCTTTCAGTTTCCCATGGCGGTGCTGGTGCTGGTCCATATGGACCTCCTTAGCCCGCAAACCCTCAAGCAATACCGCAAGCTCGCCTGGGTTGTCATGGCAGCCGGGTCGGCCATGCTGACCCCGCCCGACCCGTTTTCCATGCTGGTGATGCTCCTGCCCCTCGGGTTATTATATGAGGCAAGCATCCTGTTGTCGTACCTTGTGGTGCGCCGCAAGAAGAAACCCGCAGACGCCGCGCCGTAACGAAACGGCCGCTAACATAAGAACATGAGGATATGTTGGGTATTGGCATAGGTGAAATGATTGTTATCGCGGGAATCGCGCTGGTTATTATCGGCCCCGATAAGTTCCCCGAGTTCGCTAAGATATGTGTGCGGACCATCCGTGACCTGCGCTCCTACGTCGAAGAGGCCAAAGATGATCTGCGCAAAGAGCTGGCCCCGCTCAAGAAAGAAATTGACCAGGTCAAGAGCTACGATCCCGAGAGCTATATCGACGCCCTCACCGATTCGCGCGACGAAACGGATGATTACAGCGCCACCTACGGACAGCATACCGAAGACCAAGACACCGACTACGAAGCATACGGCATGTATGGCGCGGACGACCGGGCCGCCGAAAAACCCAAGACCGAATCTCCCACGAAGACGCCCGAGAATCCTGCTGGTACAGAAACAACCGAATCTGCGCAGGATGAAGCCCCGCCCAAAGACGCCTCCGAACCCGCCGACAGCGAAACCGCCCCCACTGAACCGCCTACTGGATATCCCGAAGACGTATCCGTTCAGGATGAGCCGCCCACTCCAAAACACGAATCCGAGTACGACACCCCCAAACGCCAGGATGGGTAAACAAGACC
>SLSB01000570.1 GCA_007130675.1 Candidatus Hydrogenedentota bacterium
GGCGTATGGCGGCAAGAATATCCCGTATCTCGACCCCAAACACGCCACCGGCTACGGCGTGCGCCTGCTGACCGAGTGGGCGCTGCGAAAGAGTGAGCCTTCGAAGTAGAGAACCATGGCCGAATATGCACCCCAGCAGAATCACCCCCGGCCGCGCGAAGCCGTGAGGCGCGCCTCGATTCATACCCTCGGCTGCCGGCTGAACCAGTCCGAGAGCGGGATTCTTATGGACTTGCTGCGCCGCGGCGGGTATGAACTCGTGCCGTTTGGTGAACACGCCGACCTGGGCATCGTGCACACATGCACCGTCACGCGCGAAGCCGACGCCAAATCGCGCCAGCTCATCCGGTCGTTTATTCGCAAGAACCCGGATGCCTTCGTGGCGGTTATCGGGTGCTACGCGGAGACCGGCCACGAGGCGCTTGGCGAAATCGAGGGCATCGATCTGATCTGCGGAAACCAGGAAAAGATGAATGTCCTCGAGTTTGTAGCGCATGGCAAGAACGAGACGCCGTTGATCATCCGCGAGCCCATACAGCGCGACGACTTCACGATCGCGTTTGCCGAGGGCGCGCCCACCGAGCGCCGCACCAACCTCAAGATCCAGGACGGCTGCAACTTTATGTGCAGCTATTGTGCCGTGCCGTTTGCTCGAGGCCGGAGCCGCAGCCGCGCAATCGACAACCTGCTCGACGAGGCCCGGGTGCTGGTCGTGCGAGGAGCCAAAGAAATCGTGCTGACGGGCGTCAATCTGGGCTGTTACGCCTTCGACGGTCTGACCGTCGCCGATGTAGCGGACCGGCTCGATGCGATTCCGGGACTGCGCCGCATCCGGATCAGCTCGATCGAGCCGATGACCATTCCCGACATGCTCATCGAGCGCATGGCGGACCCCGGACACGCCCTGGCCCCGTACCTGCACATTCCCCTGCAATCGGGTTCCGACCGTGTGCTGCAACTGATGAACCGGCGCTATACCCGGACGGAGTTCACGGACTTCATTGAAGCGGCCTACCGCCGTGTACCGGACCTTTGCATCGGCACCGACATTATGGTAGGCATGCCGGGAGAGACCGAAGCGGACTTCAACGAAACCCGCGCGGTATTGCGCGACATGCCCTTCGCCTACGCCCACGTATTCAAGTATTCGGAACGGCCGGGCACGGCCTCTGAGCGGTTGCCGGACAAGGTCGACCCGAAGACCGCGAACCGGCGAAGCGCGGCGATACGGCGGCTCAGCGAGGCCAAGCGGCGGGGATTTTACGAGCGATTTCTCGGCAGGACCGTCGAGGTGCTGTTCGAGCAAGAGCAAGACGGCTGGTGGGAAGGATATACAGGGAATTATGTGCGCGTGGCCGCACGTTCATCTAACAGGATGCGAAACAAGTTCGGCCGCGTAACACTCGAGGGTGTGCGCGGCGACATAGCGATGGGAACAATTCATGACTGAGACGGCAACAGCGATCCCTCAAGACGTATTAGACAAAGAAGCGCGGCTGAAGGACCTTATCGGCGGATACGGCAGCATCGCCGTGGCCTATTCGGGCGGCGTTGACTCGACCTATCTGGCCGCCGTTGCCCACGAGGTGCTCGGTGACCGCGCGGACCTGGTCATCGCGGACTCGCCCAGCATTCCCCGTTCGGAGCTGGCCGCGGCAAAGAATCTCGCGCGCGAACGCGGATGGCGGCTCACCATCATCAAAACCAACGAGTTCGAGCTCGAAGCGTATCTCCAGAACGACAGCATGCGGTGCTATTACTGCAAGACCGAGATGTTTCAGCAGATGGAAAAGTATGCCAGTGAAAACGGCGTGGCGGTCATGGCCTACGGCGCGATTGACGAGGATGAGCTCGACCCGACACGGGTCGGTCATCAGGCGGCCCGCGAACACCAGGTCGTGGCGCCGCTGCAGGAAGCAGGCATCTCGAAAGACGAGATTCGAATGCTCAGCCGCCAGCGCGGGTTGCCCACCGCCGAGAAAGCGTCTTTTGCGTGTCTGGCGTCGCGGTTCCCCACCGGCACGCCGGTGTCGCGCGAAGCCGTCTCGAAAGTCGAACAGGCTGAAGAGGCGCTCAAGTCATTTGGATTCCGACAGTACCGCGCCCGGCATCATGGAGACTTGTGCCGGATTGAAGTCGACCCGGACGACATTCCGCGTTTGCTCGAAGCAGACACTCGCGAACAAATCGTCAAGGCGTGCCGCGATGCAGGCTATAGGTTCGTGACGCTCGATCTGGCGGGATACCGCACGGGCAGCTCGGCAATCGCCCCGGGGGCGGAGGCCGCAGCGGCGCAGAACGCCGGAAACAGCACATAACGAAGCCGGAACGTTGCGCGAATGGGCGCCGCCGCTGGCACAGTTCGCGCACAAAGGAACGTGTGGCTTACCCGTTTACTTCCCAGCGGCGCAGGCCCATGCGTGAGAGATAGGTCGGGATGACCTGGAAACTCGGGTCGATCTGCGGTACGGCTTCGATGAACTTGCGCTTGTGTTCCCCTTCGGCATCGCACAGAATCGTGAGCGAACCGCCTTCACCACCGGCCCCGTTGACTTTCCAGCCAACCGCGCCGTGTTTCCGGGCCACCTCGATGACCGCCCGCGCTTCATCGGACACGAGCTTCGGGTGGAGATCGGCTTGCGCGTCGGTGTTGCGAACCATCGCCGCGCCCAACGCCGCAAAATCGCCGGTGTATACGGCGTTCTTGCCGTCCACGGCTGCCTGCCGCAGCGGCCCGAGGACCGACTTGTCCGCATCTTTGCTCTCGAGCCGTTCGATCACGCGGCCATGCACTTCGCTCGACGAATGGGCCTTGCCGAGATAGATCAGCACGAGACGACGCTCGAGCTCCCACCAGATGGGATTCGAGACCTGGATGCTCGAGACCGCGGCAAGCGGGTACTGGTACATCTCGATGAAACACAAACCGCCGTGCGCCGAGCAGATCTGGTCCTGAATGCCGCACTGGAGGCCGAGTTTCTCGGTTTCGACGCGATGGGCAAGGCGCGCGATCTCGTGCGGCGTACGGTGCCCCGGCGACAACAGATCAAGCGCGCCCAGCAAGGCGGTCGTAATGGCGGCCGAGGTGCCGGTCGAACAGCCGCCGGGTGCTCGCGAATACAGGTTGATCTCGAGACTGAGATTGTCGGGAAGGTCCATGATGTCAATGGACGCCTCGAGCAGGGGGTGGCGGTCATACGCGATGTTTTTCGGATCAATGGCGTACCGCTCGTCGTAGTTCTCCGCATGAATGAGAATATGCGGTGAAGCCGACTCGGTTTCGCGCACGTAAATCTGGACTTCCGCGTAGGGATACACGCCGATATTGAACACCGCGCCGGTCTCGGCAAACCAGGTATCCGTCCAGCCGCCCAGATCACACACCCGAATGGGTGCGGTTGCGTTGATAACCCGCCGAGATTTCTCCATGCCTATCCCCCTTACGGTTTGTGTGAATAACCGGGCAAGCTTAGCTGATATGAGTGAAAAGAGGCAAACCAGCATCCCTTGCGCTGCGGGTCGCGCGACCCAATCCTACACCTCGCCAGCCGTTGATAAGACGGGGCATTCCCGAGTTCGCCGAGCGCCTGAAGCACGGGAGTATCAACGCTTTCACGTCCGCTCTGCTAGGGCGCGGTGATGACGAACCACTTGAAGCCCTGTGGCGGAATGGTTATGGGCACCTCGATGGTATAGTCGCGGTTGAGCCTGTATTCGATGGGGTTGTCGTCGCTCTCGGCGACGAGGGCCTTCTCGGTTAGGCCGGTGTAATAAAGATTTGGCCGGATGCTGCGCTCGACCGGTTCTTCGAGGGGATTGAACACCACCAGCATGCCTTTGCGCTCGAGATTCGGGTTGACGTGCAGCATCCAGTCGATGTCGCGGCCATCGGCGCGTCTGCCGTGAATCAAGTCGCTCTCGAGGATGTCGCGGTATTCCTTGAACCATGCAACCCAGCGGGTGACCATCTCGCGGGTGCGGTCGGTATCGTAGAGGCGCGGTCCCCGGTAGCAGGCCTGCACGCCCATGGCGAGATTGCTGATGAGCATGCGTTCGTAATGGTCGAGATGTTCGTCGAGCGGTTCGATGGTGGCCGCCGCGCCGCCGCCGTGGTATTCGGTCAGGGGCACGAACATCCAGCCCATCGAGGGGGTCTTCTCCCAACTGCCGTCGTAGATGTTCTGGCGCGTATGAATCACCTGGTGGGCGCGGGGCAGCGACCAATTCACTTCGCGGTAGCCCATGCCGCATTTGTTCGACCCCGAGAGGTAATAATAATCCGGCACGTTCAAATAAATGCCTTCCCCGCGGCACCACTTATAAAAATCCGAGATTTTCCGCCACTGTGTCCAGCGCGAGTCCTCGAGTCCGCGGTGTCCCGGATGTTGGGTGGACATGCAGACGTCTCCCGGATACGAGCCGTCGTGTTCGAGCAGGCGCATACCGGTCGTTTCGTAGAACTGGTAGAGTTTTCGGAAATAGTCGATGCCCCATTCGCTTTGCAGACATGGCGAGTTGCCGAACGTTGGGCGCTGCCCCTCGGGCATGACCACGTCGTTGGCGTCGTCGATACGCCGCGACGCCAACAGCGAGTATCCGCCGATTTCGATGCCGCGCTCTCTCGCGTATTCGACGTAGCGCTTCATCTCGGCAAGGTATTCCTGGCTGTCGTTCTCGATATTGAAACCGCTGCCGAAGGTCATGATAACCATCTCGAACCCCACCTCGGCGCACTGATCGATGGCCAGTTTCACGGCCTCCCAGTTGGCGTGGCGCACGTGCATCATCAGCGGGTTCTCGGTCACCCATGGGGCAAGGGTGCGGTACATGCGCCGCTGGGCCAGCCCGTTCCGCTCGCGGTCGTAGCTGTCAAAGGGCATGACAAAAGCCCGGAACGATTCGAAGGTCTCGCCGGGATCGATATCAACGGCCGGGCCGATCTCGGGGCGCACCTCGAGCAGGCATGGGGTCAGCCGCTGGTAGTTCACCTGCGTGCTGTATTCGGGGTCGGGCACCCAGTGCACGGCGAACCGGCTGCTGCCCATCGAGGTAAATCCATGCATGGCATAATCGGACTCGACATGGATATTCGGGCGCAGTTGCGAGATGTGGGTTGCTTCGACATCCGAGCCGCGCTCGACCGCGGCCAGAATCTCGGTGGTGAAGGTGTCGAGCCGTACCGATTCGCTGCCCTCGTTGTGGACGGTCAGCCACTTGCTCAGGAGCGGCACACCGTCGTACAGCTCGTAATGCACGGACACGCGCAGGGCGGGTCCGGTGTCTTCGGGTGAGGCGGAGTCTGCTGTTTGCGCAACGGCGCCCTCCTCTTGCGCGGAATAGGCGGCGAAGCGCATCACACGCAGCCGGACCAGGTCGCCGGGGTCACTATGCTCGGAGGTTCCGCCGCGCGCATCCATCTTGCCAATGCGTACGGCCCGCGGTGCTCCCAGCCCCTCGGGCAACTGCACTTCCTCGAGGGTCAGCCATGGCTGCCGGTAGGTCTTCACCTCGCAATAGAGCGTATCCTCCTCGAAGCGCAGACGGAGTGTGCATGGCCGTTCGAGACTGACCTGGCGCTGGCCCCCGGCCTCGGGGTTTTCGCGCACGCCATCGTACACACCAAAGACCGACAGATCGCCGCCGGGCCGAAGATTGAATTTGACGGTCCCTTCGGGCCACACAAGGGCAATGCCGGGCCCCCACGAGGCGCTGTTGTCCGTGCCCGCATCGAGGGTCAGTTCTACGAGCCGGGCGCCCTCGGGAAACGGACGCTCGGCAAATACCGCAGTGTTTGCTGGCGTATAGATCTCGCCGGGTTTCCCCTCGTTTTCGAACGAGCTGCGGGGATGCGACGAGGATGTATGGATCTGCCAGGCGCTATCGAGCGAATCAAACGTGTCCTCGAGTAGCAGTGCGCGGCCGGTAGCGCTGTCTCCGGCATCCGGCAGGGTGTGCGGGTCCGGCATGCGGTAATCCATGCGCAGATACACGCCTTTTGGCGGCCATTGCACATCGGGCGCGTGATGACGCACGCGCTTCCACGCCATGCGCTCTTGCGGTTCTCCGATCTCGAATCCCTCGAATTGCAGCGCGAAGGGGTCAGCGGTGAGGTCATCAACCCATTCCGGGCGGAGAAACGCGTAATTGGGTTGACCCTTCAGCCCGCCGATGTCGTAGCTGACGCCGTCGATCGATATGCGGGCCTCGGGTTTCACACCGCGCAGGAGGGCCTCGTCGTTCATGAGATTATCGAATCCGACCGTCGCGGCATTGGGCGCCAACCGGAATGTCCGGCTGATCAGACCGTTGCTGAGCACCAATTCACCAGGGTTTTCGGTGCGATATACCGCGGCGCCGCGTTCGGGCGTCTCGATGAGCCAGTCCCCTGAAAAGCGCACCGCCTCCTTGTCATATACCGGCAATTGGGCCGTGGATGAGGCCTCGCCCGTCAAGGACAGCAGACTGCCCAATCCGGCCAGCACTCCAATGACATACACGCGCGAAGATGCTCTAATGAACCCCATATCAACAGTTCTCCTTGTTTAGCGGCGGCGTTCGCACCGCCGGACACATCAGCCTTAGTCTTCCGTCGCGGCATTTGTTCGCGCGCGTTTCTTGGCCCATTCTTCCTCGAAGCGGGGGCGGGGTTTCCAGCGGCGGTGCATCCACAGCCATTGCTCGGGGTGTTCGCGCACGAGCGCCTCGAGGGCATCTTGACACCGTTGCGAGTTCTCGAGCAAGTTAGCCCGCGCGTTTCCGCCCGTGGCCAGTTCAAGCGGCGGAGAGATGCGGAACACATACGCGCCGTCCGGCTGGCGCACCATGGCCACGACATGAATCGGCGCCTTGGCACGCGCGGCAAGCATCGCCGGGGCGGCGGTGCCCCACGTCTCGACGCCGAAAAACCGCACGGGAACCGCGCTTTCGTGCGGATTCTGATCGGCCAGAACACCAACGCACCAGCCGGCTCGAACAAGTTTGAGGATTTCGTTGCCCGCCTGAGCTTTCTCGA
>SLSB01000692.1 GCA_007130675.1 Candidatus Hydrogenedentota bacterium
CAAGGGTCCCGCGAAAATCTTTGCGCCCGCGACAGGACTCCCCGTGTCATCGCGCACTGTCCCCGCGAAGGTGGCGGTCTCGGTCACGCTCGGGTCGGGTGTTGTTGGCCGCACTGGCTCCGGTTGTGGGCGTGTTTCTCCGGGCCGGGCGTCAGGCTGCGGGGTACGGGGATCGGGCACGGGCCTGTCCGGTTCGGGTCGGACGATTTCCGCGCGATCGGTCTCGGGGATGTCCACCGGCGTTTCGGGAGCACGGCCTCGAGCTATCCAGATAGCGAGGCCCGCGGCAACGGCCAGGGCAGCCAGTGGGATGACCCAACCGCTGGCCGAACCTTTCTTGATTGTCTCCTCGACCACAAACCCATTGGCGAGCCGGCGGCCCGTAAGCGGGTCGGCCACGGCCTGCTCGGCGAGTTTCGGGGTCAGCGATGAGGGCACCGGCTCGACCATGTTCGTGGAAAGCAACTCTTTGAGTCGCGAGGGGTCGACTGCCAGCCCGCGGGTGTTCAGTTCCCTGCGAAGCGCCTCGAACCCCGTCACCCCGTCCGTAATAACCCGCTGGCGGTCGAGCCCGACTTCCTCGGCGATTTCGGCCTGCGTCTTGTCTTCGACATACTGGCCAACGATCGGGATGCGCCCCTGCCAGGGGACCGCGAGCAATGCCGCATCGATGACGTCCGCGAGCGTTTCCCACGCGATTTCGCCGCCTGCGGGTTCTTTTGCGTCGTTTGGGGGCCGCTGCCGTTGTGCGCGCGTTCGTTGCTGGGCGCGCGTGACCGCGGCAGCATGCAGCCACGTGGCGAGATGGGTTTGGGGACCCCTCGGGCCGTGGGCCAGCATCTGGAAGACCTCGATGGCGGCCTCTTCGGCTTCCTGCGGCGTCTTCAATTGACGCCGGCACGCGCTGTAGACCATCGGCGCATGGCGCGACACCAGTTCATTGAAGGCTTCGCGGTCTTTGCCTTCACGCCACTGCGCGTAAAGCGTTAGATCGTCAGTCTCTGCCATCGTGCACCCCCAAGACCGTCTCGGTTCGATCCCGATTATACCCACAATCCTTCCCGCAGGCTACCCCGCTGCCCCCCCTCGCCCGCGCCCTTGGACGAACACATATGTGAGTTTGCCCCGTAGACTCAGACGTGAAGGGGTATGGGTCACAGGACAGTGTTGTGGACTCTGCCGCGGCATCTGAGAATCGCAATCCATTCATGCAGAACCATTTGCGAAAGCCTCGGATGCCCGACGGTTAACGCGGCGGAAGACGGTTCTTTACCCGCTGCCAGGATTCGGTAATCAGAAAACTCTCGTCCATATCGTCGATCATTCGCCCGAACTTGCTCATGGGAAGGGCAAACGTCAGCGTCTCACGCGGCACCCAAGGCCGGGCGGAGACATCAAACATCCCCAATACGGCCCGGGGGCGTTCGCGCTCGCGCTCGAGGTATGGATACTGAACAATGGTGCCACAGCCCGCACCAAAAGGCGCAATCACGGCCTCGAGCTCCGATTCATCGAAACCCGCGAGGGTAAACAAGCCCGAGAGCACATCGGGCGGAGCGAAGAAGATCACCACGTCCGGTTCATCGTTCGGTTCGAGGCGATCCCAGCGCTTGAACACGACATACGGAGCCGGTGCAACGAAAGTGGGGGCCTTTTTCATCACCTCGTTCACGAGTTCCGGCGTCTTCTTGTAGCGCTCGCCCTCCAATTGGCCGGGAATACCGCAGGACAGGAAGTACTCGAAGTTGGGCATGATGGACTGGGAAAAACCCAGATAGCGTTTTCCGCCCGGGCACTCGACCGAGTCCAGGTCGAAACACCGGTCGCGCCCCTGGCGCACCGCGGTCAGCTGGGCGACAAAACACTCGTGCTCCTCAGGGCGTTCGGTTCCCTGCGGTTTGTCGGTATAGTAGAACGTGATCGGCAAATCCGCGCCGGGGAAATACGCGTTCCAGCGTTGTGTGAATTGGTCCCTTCTTGCCGGATCCATTGTGATGGGCCTCCTCGCGGGTAGCGGGCCTCGATTTGCCTGGGCGATGCAAAGCCTGGTGAGAGTATAGCATGGAGCGAATAATGAAGGGGAAACGTCATATAATGAAGACCGCGTCAGGATCGTATCGTGTGGGCACCGGGGCCGGTCGCGCTCTCGGGGGATGGAAAGGACACAGCCATGAAGACAACCCGTCGCGAAGTGTTGTTGGCCGCCGCGGCCGGCGCGGCATCGCTGCACATGCCAAGTGTGCAAGCGGCTGATGGCGAGATGCCCTCGGCGGAATGGGATCCGATGGATGCCATGCCTCCTCTCGATTACGGACTCTCCTTTATCTGCAACACGGCCGCGTTCAACGCGGTCCGTTTCTGGGTCGAGAGCCGCACGCGTATTATCGATGCCGCATCCGGCACTTGGGTGGACTACTACCAGTGCGGGTCCTGTAAGAGCGAGCATACCTTTGCCGAAAGGGATCTGTTTATGCAGGACAACTACGACTTTTTGCCGATTCTAGGGGGAGACTCGTGGCTGATTTTCCGCCGCCCGGCGCGGTTGAGCGAAACCTACCGCACGATCAAATCTGTGCAGGACATGTGGGGCCCTCCTGAGTTGCGCCTGCGAGAAGCTTCCGAGGCGACCGTGCTTGAGACGTGGGAGCAGATACGCGACGCCACGGCTGATGCTACTCCCATCGTGACACAGACGGAACTCTGGGACGAAGACACCGGGTTGCGCGCGATTATCGAATGCCCAACCAAAACCATGAACGTCAGCCTCGACAAACGGCTTTATCAGGTGGATACGGGTCCAATCGCGTATCCTGACCTCTCAAGAAACTACGAGCCGCAGATCGATTGTCTGCGCTTGGCGTTTATCGCGTTCAACGCTCCCCATTTTGCTGACTTTGTCGTCGAGCAGCCCACCCCGGTCGTCGTCGATGGAGAAGAGAAGACCCAGATCTACCATTTCTCGAACCCGTTCAGCGTGCCTGCCCGCAACCGCGTGCTTGCTCTCGGGCGGCCAGAAACCTAACACCATGAGCACCGCTTCCTTTTCTTGGCCATGGCTCTTACTGCGTTTCAGGCGGCAGCAAGGCCAGTAATTCCGCGAAGTCGGCGTCATTGTTGGCTGGATCAAACCCCAGTGCTTCTTCTTGCGCGATTAATGACATGCGCTTTTCTTCGATGGATTCACGCAGGTCTGGGGCCGGGGTGGCCACATAAACGCCAGCCAATGCGGCACGGTCCTGGATGACTACACCGCCATCATCTGGCGTCCACGACACGTCATGGACACCATCGGCATCGACCCGGAAGACGTCCTGCGGTTTTTGAAGAAAGAGGGGAAGCGCAAAACGGAACCGGGCTTCCCGAGGAGGATTAAACCGGAAGACTTTGGCGTCATGATCGGGCGCGTAATCGGCATCCAGCGCGAAAAGCAGCGCGCCGTGTGGGGCGGCAATCGATGACAACTCCCAGTCGGGCGACCCATCTGGCTTGGACACCCTCTCGAAGCGGTAGGCATCGCCTTCCATATAGAAAGACTCGACCATATAGATCTCGCGGCCGATGCGGGTGATCTCCTCGAGGGTGTCGCGGAATTGCGTGATGGATCGTAAGCTGAGATTGAACCAGTAAAGCGAGATAATCCGGGTGGCCAGGGCATGATAGGCCTGTGAACGCAACTCTTCGGCCGTCGGTGACAGCCGTGTGCGCCCATCAATCACATACCATCCCTCGTGCGGGCCCTGCGACCATATGGCACACGGCCTCGGGCGGCTCATGTCGCGCAACACCCGTGACAGCTCGCCGATGCCTTCGAGAGGAGCGCCCCACCCAATGCGCTCGCCGCCGGGCCACCGATCGTATTGCGTCCATCGGTCCGCGGCGGGCGCAATCACCCGGTACGCATCATAGTGGGGGTAATCCGAGAGTCCGGCATAATGGCGGAACGACCGTTCATCGCTCAGCGTAATGGTGGTGGGCAATCGCGTGGAAGCGTACGGGCCGAACGCCTCGTACACCTGGTGGGGCAGCCGTCCGTCATCGAAAAAGGGCAATTGTGGTTCGCCAAGAAATTCCACGGCGTGGACGTGAGGTATCATTTCATCTTTGTCATATTGTTCGAGCGGGGTGAGACGGCCAAACTGCTTGATGGGAAAGCGGTCGTATAGTCCGCCCGAGCCGATTGCGTCGTTATAGCCCGGCACGTTGCCGATGTGGGCCGCGTTTACATACATCCGTTTCAACGCCTTGAGATACGGCTCGTGCAGCAGCGCGCTGCTTCCATCCCGTGTGCGGCTGTTGATCCAGCCTCCGGCTACATCAAAGACATCGGGCTTGACCCGCACATGCCCCCACAGCGCGCCGGGGCCGCCACCCGTCTCGACGCCCACCTCGACGGCGGCATACGTCAAAGGCAGCGGTGCGTCGCTCGTGGCGATAAGAATGCCGGAGTCCCTTGGGGGAATCACGCCATCGGCCGGCCATGTCGTAATATCGGTCAGAGATTCCCGGGCATAGAGATAGCGAAAGGAAGCCGCATCTTCCGGCAGCCACAACCGCACACCGGTCAGGCGCAACGGCTCGTCAGCATCGTTAGTGACATGGATCACGACTCGCTCCGGGCGGATGCCGCCGCCTGGAAACGTGATGCTCGATATCCACTGTTTGGGCAGCGCATAGGTCGCGCGGATGACGGCAAAGGCGTCTGTGTTCCAATCCTTCGCCAACACAGAGATGGGGGCACCCTCGGTCCATGTGGGGCGCACCATGTTGATCGTCCATACCGACAACGCATCTGGCGGCATGGCGCGGGCGTTTCTCGGCCATATATTCGGCGTGTCATGCCAGGACCAGTCACCCTCGAGTTGCATCCAGAGCGGATACTTAAAGTCGAACAGCACTTCGTTGAGGTTCATGGCAACCGCCGATGCGTTGCGCACAAAAAACTGGATGCGCGCCCCAAGGGGGCCTTCGGTCGGGGGCGCATACGTCAGGCCTTGCGCCCGCAGGTGAGGCGTGACCTCGATGCCCTCGAGTTCCAGGTGCCTGACCGGCCCCGCATGGATTTCGGGCCCCGTGAGCGCGGTCACCGGAAGGTCCTCCTCGGCCGAGGCACTCATCAGTAAGGTGGCCGCAAGCATTGACGTAAAGCAACCCATTGTCATCCCTTTTTTCCTTCTTTGAGGACCAGAGGCAGTATAAAGGGCCGTAAGCTGAAACTCACGGCCCTGTGTGTCCACGTCTCGCATACTACGAGACTAAAGCATTTCCATTCCTATCTGGAGGTTGACCATGCCGTAGGCAATTGGCCACTCGCTGGGATACCTGAGAAATCTGACGTGTCCATCCATGAACAGGACATTGGCGCCCCCCGGCACGTGGTTCGTGTGTTCGATGTTGTGGGAAAACGCGTCCCACATAACCGGAAGCTCGCTTTGGGCCATACTGCTGGCAGCCGGATTGTTGATATCCGTGATAAAGAACCGCTCGATGCCTTCGCGGATGCGCCTCCACGTGAGATCAATGCCGCTCACGCTCCAGTCCGAGTTCCACACATTCATCATCGCGGCCGCATCGCTCGCATAATTGGGCCGCCATTCGTCTTCGAGCCAAGTCTCGAACCCTTGGTAGACGGCCACGAAGTCCAAATTGAAGATTCCGATGTCGAATTCCATTTGGTGCATCGCCTCGGGACTGCTCAAGACGTCGTCCGGGTTCATATACCAGGCAAAGTATGTGTAGGAGAGATTCTCGATGGCGCACGGATTGACCGGACCGTTGGGATCTCCTCCTACATTGAAATAGCCATCATAAATGATGTGGCTGTCCTGGTCTGAAGGGCAGGCCAGTATGTTGACATCCGTCAAGTACTCCGGGAAGACAGACGGCCCGTCGAAAAACCACTGGTAGAACCAGATAGGACTCTCCCCGCAGACAGCGCCCTGCGTATAGTGCATTTTTGCCGGTGGAAATACGTTGCCTTTGCTTTCGTTGGCAAACATTTTGAAAACCAAGCCCATCTGCTTGAGGTTATTGGCGCAGGATGCCCGCCGGGCAGCCTCACGGGCGCGTGCCAGTGCCGGGAGTAGAATCGCTGCCAGAATGCCGATGATCGCAATCACGACCAGCAATTCAATCAGCGTAAAACCTCTGCGTGTTCTCATGGGAATACCCCCCCGTGTTGATTACAGGGCAGGCGGTATACCTAGCCACCCTCCAACCCTCTTCCTCCGATGTCCGCAAAATCTGTGCCAAAATCTCTGTCCAAGTGTTCCTTCGTGCGGAAAAAACACCAAACAATTGACTGCCACAAGAGTAAGCCCTTCCCAGTGCAAAGCGTTCGCGACGATGGGCGCTTGGATTGCCTGGGGGACCTGACTCTATTGCATGGACGTTGACAGCAATCACTTGCAAATCCGCAAGAAGCGCAGCCTCGAAAGCATGCAAAAATGCAAGACTCGGTTGGATAATGATCGTGAAGGCCGAGCACGACCCCGAAACGTCCGGCTCGGTTTTCAAAGGTACAGAGAAGTGCGTTATGTGCGAAACCTGGAAGGTTGCCGGTGATGAACCGAAGCCGCCTTTTTCTGGACATGGATTTGGCATAATCATGGGTTGAGGAGGACGGGCTTCTGCGAATGCGTCTGTTTGTCGTGCTGGCGGTGTGTGTGTCTGGTAGGGGCGGAATCAGAGGCGCAGGATCTCAATCTCGATGCGCGCAAACGTCTGTTTCTGGATGACGCCCTTGCGGCTTCGTCCGAAAACGTGACCCGGACCATCCACCCATAAGCGCTAACTTAACCTTGAAAACAGCCCGTTTGGGCTGCAGATCAAAATGGATGAATTCATAATTCCGTTGGCGCTGCAATGACCCCGCTATGGCGATGCATGTTGTCAGAACTGTTCTTGTAAGGTTCCACTGTTGTTGGCGCCCTTGTCGTTCTTGAGTTGAAAGTGCCACAGGCACGTCATACATTAGCCCCGGGTGGAAA
>SLSB01000694.1 GCA_007130675.1 Candidatus Hydrogenedentota bacterium
ATTGTGGGCGCATCGAACGACAAGAGCAAGTACGGGAATAAGGCCGTACGGGCATTCAAAGACGGCGGCTGGACCGTCTACCCCGTTAATCCCAAGGGTGGCCAGGTTGAAGGGCTGACATGCTACCCCTCGCTCGAGGACGTGCCCCAGCCGGTCGATCGCGTTTCAATGTATGTGCCCCCCACACTCGGGATCAAGATGCTCGAGACTATCGCAGCGCTCGACCCCGAGGAGTTCTTCGTCAACCCGGGGTCCGAAAGCGGCGAATTGCTGGAACGCGCCCGCGAACTCGGCCTCAATCCCATTCAGGCATGCAGCATCGTCAACATCGGCCTGCGGCCTGACATGTACCCCGATGAATAAGCGTTGCACGGCCCCCTGAGCAAGCGGTGATAACCCGCCTCATCTATCATCATGCAGAGTCGACACGACCTCGCTTCCGTGCAGATTTGAGTGCGCATTTTTTGTATTGAATGGCTGGAGCGGGTTTGGTAGGCTCGCGTACTGTTGTAAACCTATTCGAGGGTATAGTTATGGCGATTCCACTGCTTGATCTCCGGGCGCAGTATCTGCGCATAAAGGACGAAATCGACGAAGCCGTTGCCGAAATATTCGAATCTCAGCAGTTTATCGGGGGTCCGAAAGTCGAGGCGCTCGAGCGGGCCATCGCGGATTATGCGCGGGCGCCGTATGCCGTCGGGGTCGCTTCGGGCACGGATGCGCTGTTGCTTTTGCTGAAGGCCTCCGATGCCGCCGCGGGCGCCGAGGTCATTACGACACCGTTTACGTTTTTCGCCACCGCGGGCGCTATTTTCAATGTTGGTGCACGCCCGGTGTTCGTAGACATCGATCCGAAAACGTACAACATCGATCCCAACGCAATCGAGGAAAAAATCAGCCCGCGCACCCGGGCCATTCTGCCGGTGCATCTCTACGGCCAATGCGCGGACATGGACCCGATCCTCGAACTGGCCGCGAAGTACAATGTGTTCGTAATTGAAGATGCGGCGCAATCACTGGGAGCGCGCTACAAGGGCCGTCCGGCGTGCAGCCTGGGCCACGCCGGTGCTCTGAGTTTCTTTCCCAGCAAGAACCTCGGGGGGGCTGGTGATGGCGGCATGGCGGTTATGCGCGATTCCGAAATCGAGGCGCGCGTGCGGCTCCTGCGCAATCACGGCGCTTCCGAGACCTACTACCACCAACTGGTCGGAACCAACAGCCGGCTTGATGCGTTGCAGGCGGCCGTGCTTCTCGTGAAACTACGCCATCTCGAGCAATGGACCGAGGAACGCCGTGCCAACGCGGCCTACTATAACCAGAAGTTCGCGGAAATGCCTGAGGTGATCACGCCATACGTCTCGCCCGAATGCCACCACGTATACAATCAGTACGTGATCCGGCTGCCAAAACGTGACCAGGCACGGGAGCTTTTTGCGAAACGCGGTATCGGCTGTTCGGTGTATTACCCCCTCCCCCTCCACCGGCAGGAGTGTTTTCTCGACCTCGAGTATGACGAAAACGCATTTCCAAACTCGTGCGCGGCCTGCGAGGAGGTGCTTGCGCTGCCGGTATACCCGGAACTGGCGCGCGAACAGCAAGACGAAGTCGTCAACGCTGTCAAGGACCATCTGGCCTCGCTTTTTAGCATTTCAAATTGAACTGTAGCCGCAAACTGAAGGCCAATTTCTCATGTTTTGACGCGATGCGGGATGGTTTTCCTGATCTTTCCGGGCAGGTTGTGAAGTACTGAAACGATCTCTTGCTCAAATCTTTAGGGGGGAGCGGCTTTTCATACTCGCTCTCTGGCAGACGTAATCTGCCAGTATCTTACGTTGGACCGGCCATTACGGAATGCTGACAGCACCCCCCGATCCGCCCGTAAAGAAGGACACTTTTCGGGGAACCCCTCTTCTTTCACTTTCCTGGCGCCAACGGCGCGCAAACATACCAGCCCAGTCCGAAGGGCTGGGAAAAAGGCAGGCAGAAGAGAAAAGGGCTGAAGGCCCGTTACATCCCCACACCACAAGCGAGAGGTGTCGACGTTTTGCGGCCGGATGCATCGTGAATTGCAGTGACCCTGCGTGCGACATCGAACAATGTGCCTGGCTTTCAGCCCGGAAGATGTGGGCCGATCGGTTTACCCAGGCCTTCAGCCTGGGCTGATATATTCCCGCACCTTCGGCGCTCCAGAAGACATCCGCGTATTCGAGAATGACAATTCACCCCATGTCTTTCGTGTCTTCCCAAGCGGCAAGATTAACCAAGAAACGCTTGAGCCAAGACGCTCCAGAATCAAGCGCTTGTCATACTGAAAAAACCAACGCTAAATGAAACGGGTCGGCACATCAAGCTTCCTTGCGTGCGGATTTGGAGCACCTGTGCGCTGTTGATTAAGGGCAGGTAAGAAGACCTGCTCCCCTTTGCCGGAGAATCGGTTGCCCGCGTGTCGGAATCCTCGACCCCCAGCCTGAATCCGCAAATTGCTATGGCTTTTCTTTTGATACGCTCTAGGACCGGATCTCGCCCGCTCCGGCAATCGCGCGATTCGACAGGACACTCTTCTCGGCAATCTCTGCGGAGAACGGCTCGGGGACGCCCGCAATCCCGGCGTATTCAAGTGACCTGAGCGTGTCTCTCACGTGTGATGCGATTCCTTCGGACGCGTCCCTCGGGCACAAGGCAAGAACCGAGCCGGCGAGGCCGGCGCCTGTGAGCGATGCGCCGTGCGCGCCGGCGTCCAGCGCCGAATCCACCAGGAAGTCCAGTGCCGGCGTGCTGGCGCCGTAGGCACCCGGACAATTCTCGACGGGCACTCTGCTTGCCTCAAGGTGTGTCAGCACGTGGTCGCTCGCGTCGAACACATACGGGCTGCCATTGGGTTGCACCCGCCGGTCGCCATCGTGCCCCAGCGACATGAGCTGCCCGGCACGCTGCCATTCCCCCCGTTGGACCGCGCCCGGAAAAAGCCGCGCGCGTTCCGACTCCGCGATACCGAAAAGGAGCGGTCCCCGAAGACGAAAGGACCGCGGGCGTTCTGATTCGGGCACATTTCCGAAATGCTCGAGGTACAGGGCGTCGAGCTCAGGAACATCGTAACGTTCGCGCAGGGTATCCAGCTCGATTGTCTCGGGAATTCGCATCAAGATCCGGTACACAAGCGCCAATCCGTCCCGATCTTCCCAAGCGCAAGGAGCAAGTGCGGGAAGCGAGTCGACTTTGGCCAGTCGTCCGGCACTCACCCCCAGTGTGGCCAATTCCTGCCGGCAGACATGCAGCGCGATGCTATAGGCGAATCGGTTGCGCGTATAGTCGATAAGCTGCTTTCCACTGAGGCTCCGTTCGGTCTGCGAGTCGATCACCAGAACATCGGTCTCTTCGGGGAATGCATAGGTGCGCGCTGCGGATATGTCGAACCGTGCGGGGTGTAGCGCGACATTCACGCATTGTCCTGGGGCCCCGAGGACCATTGCGGCCTGGTCGCTGACCCCGCAGCGCGATCCTGCGAACCATTCGGCGTCGCGCGCGGCGAGAATGAGTTCTTCGGGAGTCAGGGCGCAACCGGCCCAGTGCGAAAACGCCAGCACAACGCTCGTGCATAATGCGGCGGAGGAACTCAGTGCGGCGCCACGGGGAAGGCTGCTTCCTACCGCGAGGTACAGCGCGGGAATCGCACAATCCGGGAAACGGTGCTGCACGTTCAGGGCGCATCCTGCGATATAGTTTCCCCATGAGCCCGTGTTGGCGGAAACACGTCGCCGCACCGCCGGGGCGACAATGAAGTCATTCCAAAGCATACGAAATGCGGCATCCTCAGAGAGTCCGTGCGCGGAAAATGTCACCTCTGGAAAGTCCGCCTCAGTATTCACGGCCGCGGTGCTGTGATCATCGGCCAGGGCGGCCACCACTACGGTTTCTCGCTGATGGGTCATCAAATTGAGATAGCCGCCATGCGTATCAACATGCATGCCCCGCAGATTGATGCGGCCGGGACTGCGAAATAGGCGCACATCGCGTTCGCCGAAGCGGTCAACAAATCGTTGCAGGGTATCCTGCCAGAGGCGCAGTGCCATATGTCGCAACGCCGAGTCATGGCCATAGACCTCAGCGAGGATCTCCTCATCGACGTTCAGCCTTTGCAACCATTTCGAGGGCGTCAAGACATTCCTCCGCTCATAGTGCACTTTCCGCGCACACTTCCAAGGCATGAAAACGGCGCGGCAGACAGCGCCGGCGAGCTTACAAGCGGGAAGACGGGGCTAATTCGAGTAGCTGGTCTGCAACCCATATTCGCGGTGCAGCCGGTCGAGTTCCGCCACGATTTCCGGCTGGGGCCCCACACGCGTCATCTCGCCGATAAGGTAGTAGATCTTGCGCAGAGCCCATTCTCGGGCGATGCTTACATCTCCGGTTTGCGCCTCCCCGAGGTCGGCCCGGAAGATCACTTCCTTTCTACGGTCGCCCGCCACACCGGTCAGGCGCATGGCGAAATCCGGATTCTCAACCGGATCATACCGGCCATACACGGTGACGCCCTGCCCTTTGAAAAAGTCGGGCAACTCTTTGGGAAAAACGTTTTCTTCGGCGATACGCCCATAGTCAGCGCTGCAATCCACCAGAATGGGGTCGCTGAACCTGTTAAAGAACTGAGGCAGCTCGTCTGGTATTGCCCCCGAGGCCGGGCTCACATGCGAGTAGCCTTTGTTTCGAAACGCAAGCAGATCGAGAAGGTACTGGTTTGCCTGGCTTCCCCCGCCATAGGCCAGCACCGTATTACGTGGTGTATTCTTTTCGGTGACGGCGTTGATGATAGCCCTGCTGTCGAGCATGCCGCTCGACGGTTGGCCGTCAGATATGAAAAATACCACGCCCGGCACGCCCTCGCGCGGCTGCCGTTCCACGACCGGTCCTATGGCGCTATAGATATCTGTTCTGCCTGAGGATCGGAGATTCTGGACAAACTGCAAAGCCGCTTGCTTCTCTTGTGGGGTTGCGTGAACGAATCCACGTTCAAGGCCGGTTGCCGTGTCGCGGAACACAACGATATTGAAGCGGTCTTCGGGCCGCAAAGCGCGCAACGCCTCGGAGAGTCCCTGGACAGTATGGTTCAACTGGTTTTGGGCGATGCTCCGCGATGCGTCAATCACGAATGTCACATCTTTGGGAAGGACATCGATCGTCTGGCCGGTTTGCGGGACAATTCTGAGGCGGAAATAGCCTTCCCGTTCGCCCGGCGGGTGGTATGTGCTGATCTGTATGTCCACAAGGTCGTCAAGGAACTCATACCGTTGCTGTGCCTCGGCCGTAGCTTTTGCGAGTTCTTCTTCGCGACCGATGCTTGTTTCGGCAGCCAATGTCGCCAGCCGTTCTTCGGGCGCTTCATCGGCGCCGGCAATTCTCTCTCTCTCAGGCAGACCAGTGCCCAAGCCTCGAGTGTCCTGATCGCCAAGGATGCCCCCACCGGGGCCGAGTGGGTCCAGCGCCAGAAGCTCCTTGGGCATATCGTCGCCCGGAGTGCGCATGGTGGGAAACTCTTCGTCCCCGAGAATACGCATGGGACTGGGACGCACATGCCGCCGGGCCACCTGGATGTCCTGCCGGGCGGTTTCGCGTGAGATTTCGATAATGCGGGCATCCACTTTTCGCAGCATGGTTTCGTCAGGCTCCAGCGCGTGCTCGCGGGGCAATGCTTCGGCGGCCACGCGTTGTGCCATATCCGGCACACTGACCTCCTGCTCGATAAGCGATTCGGAGGGACGCAACTGCTCTTGCTGGCGCGTGAGCAGTTCCTCGACGGAACCCGGGCGCGTGCTGAGCTCCCGCGTCAGGTCGGGCACTTCCTCTCGAATAACCGGGGGTGTATCCTCGACCATTCGGACACGGAAGCGTTGCACAATTTCTTCAGACGGCTCATAGATGCGCAGCATCGGGACCTGGGGCGCCAGGCCGATAAATGCCGCGTGAAGCAATACTGAAAGCGCAACGCTTAGAACCAACAATGTTTTTCGACGCAACATGGTACTGGCCTGCTATCCTATACTGGCAAGGCGTTCGCGGGCTTTGCCTGCCTGTTCGGACTCGGGGAACTCCTCCACTGCCTCGGTGTAGACTTTCCTGGCTTGCTCGAGGGCATCGGCCTTTTCGTAGCACTGTCCGGCACGCCAAAGGGCTTCCGGGGACAACTCCTCATGAAGAAACAGGATGGCGACACGCATGTAACTGCGAGCGGCTGCCTCGTATTCGCCGTTGGCTTCCTGAATCTCCGCAATTCGAAAACGGGCCCGGGCGGCGATATCGCCGGTATTGGTATTGGCTGCCACCTGATACATCTCATAGGCCTTGTCGGCCTCCTCGAGGGTTTCGTAAAGCCGCCCCATACGGTAATGCGCTTCGACCGCTTCGGCGCTTCTCGGGGCTTCCTCGACGATGTTTTGATAGAGCTCAAGCGCCTCGGGGGTCTTGCCTGCCAGTTCGCGGCACTCAGCGATGCGAAAACGTACGCGGTTGGGATTCGCGTAATCCGGCATTGCCTCAAGAAGCTTCTGGAACACGGTGGCAGACATGTCGTACTTCTCGGCTTCGAATAACTCTCTGGCCGTCCACAGGTAGCTCTTCTCGTTCAGCTCAATATCGGGAAACTCAGTCACTACGCGGTAGAACAACTCCACGGCTGTCGTGTAGTCCTTGGTTTCATAGCGGGCAAGCGCAAGACCCTTTAACGCCTGGCCCGCAAACGGCCCTTCGGGCGCGGTTTGGTGGGCCAATGCGTACCGTTCGATGGCCTCGACCGGGTCGCCGCCTTCGCGAACGAGGTAATCGCCAATGCGCAGATGCGCTTCAGCGACGTGTGGCCCTTGCGGAAACTCCTCGATGATCTCGGCGAACGTATCGGCGCTTTTCTTGTATTCCTGCATATTGTGGTATGTGATAGCCATGCGATAGAGCATTTCCTGGCGCACCTC
>SLSB01000296.1 GCA_007130675.1 Candidatus Hydrogenedentota bacterium
CCGACGCTCCCGGCGGGCGCGACGTGCACCACCTTCTATGCTCGCCGCTCGAATTCTGGCAATGGGCCTACGAACTGAATCCCGACGCGGTGATACGTCAATGTTCGGGGCTGATCAATCACATTCACGACCTCGAAACGTTCGTGTTCAACCGTCACGCCGACATCAGCCGCGTGCTTCCAGAGCCCCGGCCCGAAGCTCTGCTGAGGAGCACGCTGGATTTCGCCAACTCCGCTTCGCGCTTCCTGCGGCTGTGGGCGTTCGCCTACTCGAAGACCGGCGACGAGACCTATCTCGAGTGGTGCGATAAACTTCTCGATCACCTCGAGTGGTCGCGCATCGACGGCGACGGTCCTCTGCCCGTACTAAGCAACCGCTCCTACCGGCCCCTGCCAGACCGGCCATCGTGGAGCAATACCATGCTGGTCGGGGTATCGCTTATCGAGTGCGCGCCGTTGCTCGCGGGCACCGCGACAGGGGACCGTTTCCGCACCTTCGGCGCTGACCTCATCGAACTGGTCGCGGCACAGGAGCTTCCCAGCGAAGACCGGCCTGCCGTGTTTCATACCGGGCGCGGCATGGGCGGTGGAAAGACCCACTGGGCGCATGTGTACCGGGTCACGGGCAACCCGTATTTCCGCGAGGCCGCGCGCCGCATCGCCGAACCCTACCGCAGACTCGAAACACTCCCGAAAGACCAGCCTATGCGCGCACAAAGCTACGGCGTGACAATCAACCTCATGCTCGACATGCACGAACTCGAGGATCATGCCATGTGGCTTGAAGCCGCTGAACGATATGCGCGCTGGGCCATCGAAGCCCTCTGGCACGACGGGCTCTTTCGCGGTATGCCCGGTCTCTGGTATCAGGATTCGCACATGGGCACCGCGACGCTCGTGCATGCCCTCGTGCGCCTGCACGCCGCAACGGAGAAGCTCGACATCGCCGTCCCGCCCAACGTTTACGGCTTCTGACATCCTGCTCAGGAATCCCGTCAGGCGGCGGGCATGATAGAATACCGCGAGAGAAAGGAGCGGTTCATGATTCTCGGGCATGTGCGGCTGGGCAACATATCGGTGAGTCGCATGATCATCGGGGGCAATCCATTCAGCGGCTTTTCTCACCAGACCGACGAGAAGAACAGGCAGATGTGCCGCTATTTCACGACCCAGCGCATCAAAGACACGTTGCGCCAGGCCGAAGCGCTCGGGGTCAACACACACATCGGGCGCGCCGATCACCATATCATGCGGGTCCTGCTCGAGTATTGGGACGAAGGCGGCGCCATCCAGTGGATTGCCCAGACCTGCCCCGAAGTGGGCGACATTTCAAAGGGTTTCCAAAACGCTGTCGACGGCGGCGCAAAAGCGTGTTTTATTCACGGCGGACTGATGGATTTCCGGTTTGCTCAAGACCACCTCGAAGACATCCCCGGCGCAATCGCCATGATTCGAGAGGCCGGTCTGCCTGCCGGCATAGCCGGTCACAACCCAGAAGTTTTCGAGTGGGCGGAAAACCATCTCGACGTGGATTTCTACATGTGTTCGTACTACGATGCCGCCCACCGCGACGAAAGCGCCGAGTTAAAAAGCGGCATGGCCGAGTGGTTCCGCCCAGAAGACCGCGAGCGCATGGGAGCGTTGATTCAAATACTCAGCAAGCCGGTCATTCACTACAAGGTCATGGCCGCGGGGCGCAATGACCCGAGGGAAGCGCTGACGTTTGTGGCCGAGCACCTCCGGCCCCAAGATGCGGTGTGCATCGGTGTCTACCCGAACGAGAAGCCGAACATGCTCGAAGAAGACATCGCGGTACTGCACGAGTGCCTCCAGGAAACGCACAAACTCGCTGAAATGGCCGGGGAATAGCCGCCGCTGGAGGCGATAAGCCAGCACGTCTCGAGTTCGCCCAAAGCCTGGTTACGCCATTCGAACCGCGGCGGAGTGTGCATGGCCACCCCAGTGGAACGGTCGAATGCGGGCCGCACGGCCCACGTCCGCGCATGTTTTCGCCCTTTCTATTGCGCCAGAAGAGACCCATCAAAGTCCGAGAGAAGACATTTCGAGAACCCGGAATTGTCCCCCCTTTGCGTTGCATGATAAAATGGGCTATTGAGTCTTTCGTCACCCATCAGTAAGAGATAGGAGCCGGTTCCTGTGTGGTTTCGGAGAAAAGACAGACTTAGCGACGTGCCGCCCCATTTGCGCGGCAGCGAAAGCCCGAACGGCCAGAAGCCCGCCTTTTACCGCATCGAGTACGACATGATGCAGAAAGGCGCGGTAATCGAGCGGCGAGGGAAGCGTATTCGTCAGTTTGCCGTAACAGTGAACATGTCTACCCGTGTGGTGACCAGTGGCGACATTGTCGACAATGAAACATTTGAGGCACTGGTCGCGGCCGGAGCGATACAACGCCCTGTCGGAGTTTCCACTGAGACAACTGTGGACCCTGTGGACAGTGTTTCAGTTCCTTCGCCGGAAACCGCCGGTCCAATCATCGACGAGGAGTAAGTGTGGGAAACACCATTTCCCTGGCCATGATCGTCAAAGACGAAGGCCAGGTACTAGAAGAGTGTCTGGAGTCAGTTCGCGAGCTGGTGGATGAGATCTGCATCGTAGACACCGGCTCTCACGACAGAACACTGGAGATCGCGCGGGCATTCGGCGCTCGTACCATCGGGTATTTGTGGTGCGACGACTTCGGCGCGGCCCGCAATGAGTCGTTGCGGCTGTGCTCGAAAGACTGGATCCTGGTGCTCGACGCCGACGAGCGCATCGCGAAAGAAGATATACCCGCAATCAAACGCCTGGCTAAAGGCCCGCCGGCGTTTGCCTACGAGTTCACGACCCGGAATTATACGAATGCGACCGACATCGCAGACCTCGAGTCATGTGCACCGGACGATCCCCACGCGCGGGGATTTGCAGGATGGCATCCCAGCACCAAGGTGAGGCTGTTTCCCGCGGCCCCCGGGGTACGCTTCGAAGGCAAGGTGCACGAACTTGTCGAGCCCTCGCTTGCGCGGGCGCGCATCCAGGTCGAGCCCTGCAAGATCCCCGTCCATCATTATCCGCACATCAAAGGACTCAACCATACCCACGAAAAGCAGGAGCTATATCTCCGCCTGGGCCACGACAAGGTCGTTCAGGACCCCACGGACCCCAAGGGATACATCGAGTTGGGCAATCAGTACGCGGAGACGGGTAATTTTGAGCAAGCCGCGGGCGCCTATCGCGAGGCCTTGCGCCTTGATCCGTCTAACCCACTCGTATTACGAGATTTGGGCGGAGCACTTCACATGACCAAACGGCCCGAAGAAGCGAAAAAGGCGCTTCTGCTGGCTTTGCGTCTTGACCCCGAGCTTGCCGATGCATGGCGCAACCTGGGGGTGGTCTATCTTGATCAAAAACAGTGGCCTGCCGCCATCGAGAGTTTTCAAAATGCCCTGAACGCTAAACCCGACTGGACGGACGGCTACCGCTATCTCAGCATCGCCCTTGAAGGCAAGGGCGATTTCGAGCGGGCCGCACAGGCCTCTCATAAAGCCCTCCAGGCCCATCCCGAGAATCCCGAGTGCCTGCGCCTGTACATCCACCAGATGCTGCGGCTCGAACGCCGCCAGGAAGCGCGCGACATGCTTCAGCGCCTTATCGACGAAAAAGTATGCGTCGCAAACATCCACAACGCATTGGGGGAGTTATACTTCTACGACGAGCGCCTGAATGACGCCAAAGCGCATTTCGAGCGGGCAGGACGTTTGGGCAGCTCGGCGGGATACAACAATTTGGGCGTGGTGCTTATGAAAGAGCAGCAATACGACAAAGCAGCTGCCGCTTTTGAACAATGCCTGGCGCTCGAACCAGGCCACCACGGGGCTCTGGCCAACCTCCAGAAAGTGCGCAACCGCGCCTGACACGGACGTCACCGGGTCCGCGCACCCACCGGCATCTTCCGCAAACAGGTTGTTTCGGGAGATTCCATGAGCAGCCTGCGGCATCTGAGAATCGCAGTCCGTCTCATGCGAGATCGCTTGCGCGAAATCCGCCTCCCCGCCAGGAAGTATCCGAGCTAAAGATTTCCGCGTTTCGAGCCGATAACCTCCAATGGAACCGCTGGATGCCGGTTCCGATGCCGATGCATGGATGCAAAGGCACAGATATCACGGAGGATATGAGCTATGGGTCTTCGAATCAACACCAATGTTGCGGCCCTCAACGCCGCACGCACGCTGCGCGGAACCACTCGACAACTCAACACCACCCTCGAACGCCTTGCCAGCGGACTGCGCATCAATCGCGCAGCGGACGACGCAGCCGGCCTGGCCATCTCAGAAGCATTCCGCACGGTCATTCGCGGCGCGGCCGTGGCACAGCGGAACTCGCAAGACGGCATCAGTCTCGTGCAAACCGCCGAAGGTGCGCTCAGCGAAGCCACCAATATCTTGCAGCGGATGCGCGAACTTGCCGTACAAGCGGCAAACGGCACGCAAAGCACCGCCAACCGTGTCTCGTTGGACTTGGAAGTGAGGCAGTTGCTCGAGCAAATCGACGACATCGCCTTTATTACCGAGTTCAATGGACTCAATGTGTTGAGTGCCGCCCAAACGATCACCCTGCAGTCGGGGTTCCGCGAGGGCCAGACGATCGCGATTGCCGTTGCCGGCGCGTCCACCGCCAATCTTGGCGTCAACACAGTGGGATTGACCACCATCGAGGACGCCGTCTCGGCACTCGCCACTGTCGATGAAGCCTTGCAGAGCGTCAGCGAACTGCGGGCCACATTCGGCGCGGTGCAGAATCGTCTCGAATTCACCATCAACAGCCTGGCCATCACCGAAGAGAACGCCTCGGCGTCTGACAGTGCCCTGCGTGATGCCGACATCGCGAGCGAGACCATCCAATTCACGCGCACCCAGATTCTCATCAGTTCCGGTACTGCAGTGCTGGCCCAGGCCAACGTGGTGCCGCAAACGGCCCTGCAGCTACTCGGCGGATAGACCTCCAGAGGGCCGCCGCCACGCTCATAGCCTCGCTTTTTCAGCCGCGCTGACGCCAGCGCGGCTGCTTCTGTTTTCCTGCAATACCCGCTCCAAACCCTTAGAATTAGTGCTCTTTAGCCCCCAAGAGCCACCCTGCTTCCCTCGCCTTTCCCGCACAGAACGAAAAAAAACAGGGGTTCTCAAAAAAAGTGCTAAAGTTCCACGCTAAAGCTGCCGATAAATCTGACGACAGCGGCGGAATGCGCCGGGAGCGGCAACAAGCCCGACAGAATCAGGATTTCTGAAAAGGGGCGGCGCCGACTCGGTCACAGAACGCCGCAATGCCCTGACGGCAATGATAAGGACCGGTCGCAGGGCGAACCAGACAATTGAAGGGCGCCAAGCGAAGGCCGGAGCCAATGAGCTTCATGCCTCAGCCCTCGCCGACGCTGCCAAGTGCCTCTCAACATGAGAAGATAGGTTTACGGAAACCTACGGGACTCTTCTCGAGTGGCTGCGGCAGGGAGAACGCTTCTCCCGGGACAGGAGAAGCCGCTCCGTTTCGGCAAGGCCGGGGAGCTTCGCGCGGCCACAGCGAGCCGGTTCGCTGACAATGACCGGCAGGTACACGTGCCGAAAGGCACGCCGGAACCTATCCATGGATTGTTTCGGGACGGTGTTTGGGACACGCCGCTCCGGCGGACAGGGCCGGCACTACTGCGCATGGATGCGCAGATACTGTCACTCAAGGAGGAAAAGCTATGGGACTCAGGATCAACACGAACGTTGCGGCTATCAACGCCTCGCGCGTGCTGGCGCGCTCGACCGGGGAACTCAACCGGGCACTCGAACAACTCTCCAGCGGACTTCGCATTAACCGGGCACGTGATGACGCGGCCGGCCTCGCAATTGCCGAAGGCTTCAATTCCGTCGTACGCGGCACCCGGGTCGCTCAGCGCAATGCCCAAGACGGGGTCAGCCTCGTGCAGACGGCCGAAGGCGCGCTCAGCGAAGCGACAAACATCTTGCAGCGCATGCGCGAGCTGGCCGTGCAATCCGCCAACGGCACCATGACAGACACCAACCGGCTGTCTCTTCAGACAGAGGTTTCCCAGTTGATCCAGCAGATCGACGACATCGCCACCGATACCGAGTTCAACGGACTGCGCGTGCTCAGCGCCGCACTGACGCTGACGTTGCAGGCCGGCGCGCAAGCCGGGCAGACCCTGGCTATTTCGCTCTCGGGTTCGAAGGCGACGGACCTCAACGTCAGCAACGTCACCGTATCGAGCATGGCCGACGCCGTGGCCGCGCTCAGCACACTCGATGTGGCTATCAACAGCGTTTCGTCGCTGCGCGCGACCCTGGGCGCGGTGCAGAACCGCCTCGAGTTCACAATCAACACCTTGGCGATCCAGGAAGAGAATTCGGCTTCGGCGGAAAGCGCCATTCGCGATGCGAACATCGCGCGCGTCACCACCGAATTCACCCGGACCCAGATTCTTATCAGCGCAGGCACCTCGGTGCTGGCCCAGGCCAACTTGGTGCCGCAGACGGCGCTGCAGTTGCTCGGATAGATTTCGCCCCAATCGTTCGAGCTGCTTGAGCAGAGCTCTATAGAACGGTTCGGAAGCGGGTTCCTCAGCAACATAGGAACCCGCTCCGGACCGAAAAAGAGAGAGGAAAGGAGGTGATACAGCGCACGCAACGTCGAGGAAAGGTTCTTCGGTCTTTCGCATACCAGCGCAAGACCTGAGAGCGAAGATGGCAAATGCGGGTCGCGGTTAGGGATGACCGCGTGGTGACCCGCCAAGGAGGGTAAGACTATGGGACTTCGCATCAACACGAACATACCGGCAATGAACGCGTCACGTGTATTATCGCGTTCAACAGGAGCGCTCAACCGCTCGCTTGAACAGCTTTCGAGCGGCCTGCGCATCAACCGCGCGCGCGACGACGCCGCTGGCCTGGC
>SLSB01000111.1 GCA_007130675.1 Candidatus Hydrogenedentota bacterium
GAGATCTGCGAGATCATGGCGGCGTATGACGTGGCATTTTCGATCGGGGATGGCCTGCGTCCGGGGTGTCAGGCCGACGCGAACGACGAGGCGCAGTTTGCCGAGTTGAAGGTGCAGGGCGACCTTACCCGGCGGGCATGGGCGTTCGATGTCCAGGTCATGAACGAAGGTCCCGGCCATGTGCCTATGCAGATGATCCAGGAAAACATGGAGAAGCAGCTTGAGTGGTGCGATGAAGCGCCGTTCTATACCCTTGGCCCCGTTATCACCGACATTTCCCCGGGTTACGATCACATGGCCTCGGCGATTGGCGCGGCCATGATCGCGTGGTACGGCACAGCCATGCTGTGTTACGTGACACCCAAGGAACACCTCGGGCTTCCCGATCGTGAAGACGTGCGTGAGGGGGTGGTTGCCTACCGCATTGCCGCCCATGCCGCGGATCTGGCCAAAGGGCATCCCGCGGCGCAGATTCGCGACAACGCGCTGAGCAAAGCACGGTTCGAGTTTCGCTGGGAGGACCAGTTCAACCTCTCGCTCGATCCCGAGCGCGCCCGCGAGCTGCACGACGAAACCCTGCCGCAACGGGGCGAAAAACTGGCGCATTTCTGCTCGATGTGCGGGCCGAAGTTCTGTGCGATGGAGCTTTCGCAGCAGGTGCGTGAAGAAGCGGCACGCCGCCAAGGCATGGACCAGCAGTCCGCCGCGTTCCGCGAGAGCGGCGCGGATCTCTACCACAACGCGTAACGAACAGGAGTCCCCGGAAGACCGGAAATCAACAGCATGCGTATCGGAAGTCTAGAACTCGACAAACCTCTCGCCCTCGCGCCCATGGAGGATGTGACCGACTATTCGTTCCGCACCATCTGCAAAGAACAGGGTGCGGACCTGCTCTACACCGAGTTTGCCAGCTCGGAGGCGTTGATCCGCGACGTCAGCAGGACGCTCGAGAAGATCCGGGTGCGAGACGAAGAACGACCCATTGGCATTCAGATATTCGGGAGCGCCGAAACCTCGATGGAAGGCGCGGCGGCGGTTGCCGAGCAAGCCAACCCTGACTTTATCGACATTAACTGCGGGTGTTGGGTCAAGAAAGTAGCTTTGCGCGGGGCCGGAGCAGGCCTGCTGCAGGACATCAAGAAGTTCGAGGCGGTGGTGCGCAGCGTGCTGTCCGGCACCACGCTGCCCGTGACGGTCAAAACCCGCCTTGGCTGGGATGCCGAGAATATCGTGATCCTCGATGTGGCCCGCATGCTCGAACAGCTCGGCATTCAGACGCTTACCGTGCATTGCCGCACGCGAAAACAGGGTCACGGAGGTGACGCCGATTGGAGCTGGCTCGAACGCCTGAAGAATGAAGTGAGCATCCCCATTATCGGCAACGGCGACGTCACCGAGCCAGAGGATGTCCGGCGCATGTTTGATACCGGCTGCGACGGCGTCATGATCGGCCGCGGCGCCATCCATAATCCGTGGATATTCGGCCATGCGAAACATTATCTGGCCACCGGCGAGGTGCCCGAACCGCCGGCGCCTGCCGAACGCGTCGCTCTCTGCATCGAACACCTGCGCCGCACCATCGCCGTCAAGGGGGAGCGGAAGGGCGTCGTCGAGTTTCGCAAGCATTACAGCGGGTATCTGCGCAGCCTGCCGGGCGTGGCGAAACTGCGGTGTGAATTGATGGAGTTCTACGAGGTTGAACCCATCATCGAGCGCATGAACCAGTTCATCGAGACTCTGGCCGACAGAGCACCCGCGCGCTGAGCTTCATGAGGATATCCGCACAGCCGGCGGGCAGTTATTCGGCCACGATGATCCGCGCTGCGGCAAGCGCCGCTGACAAATGCTATGACGCGGCCCCATTACCATCCAATACGTCCCGCATGAAGTGAAGCGCCCGCTGCGCTTCCTCATCGAGATCCAGGTCGCCTTTGAGGTCCCGGAAGACGCCGATATCGCGCCCCACCTCGCCGCCGGGCATTAGGAAGGGTTCCATGACGACGCTTCCCTGGTAGCCAATCCTGCGCAACGCCGAGGCGATCTCCGTCCACGGGATACGGCCCCGCCCCGGTGCCCGCCGGTTGGTCTCCCCGATGTGCAGGTGCCCGAGGTTGTCGCCCGCCAGCACGACGGCGTCTTCGAAACTGTCTTCCTCGATGTTCATGTGAAAGGTATCGAGGAGAAGTTTGCAGTGGCTGCTGCCGACCCGCTCGACATACTCGACGCCTTCGGCGGCGGTGTTCATGATGAACTGTTCGAAGCGGTTGACCACCTCGACGTTGAACAAGACACCGCAGTCTTCAACAGTCTTGATGACCTCCTTCATGCTCTCGACGCTACGGTCCAGGTAGGGGCGGCGATCCGCGTTCTCGGGCAGACTCGCGGGCCATGAGCTGTAGATGATGCCGCCCAGCTCGCGAGCGCCCATATACTGCAACATTTGGGCCTGCTTTTTCAGAAACTCGATGCCGTTGCGGCGGATCGAGACGTCTTCCGACGCCACATCGTATTGATGGGGGAGGCCAATGCAGAAGGTCAGTTCGATGTCTGCTTCTTCGGCGGCTTTCTTAAGACGGTCGCGCTCGTGATTCGGCATGCGGGTGACCGTGCCCGAGTTTACCTCGAGGATATCGAAGCCCAAACCCTTCACTTTGGACACAAATGGGACGAAATCGGCGTCCCAGTCATGGGTCCAGAACGCGTAGTAGATGCCAATCTTGTTCATTTGGAAGCGCTCCTGTTCATTCGCCGAGGGCTCAGTATGCATGCCTTCAGGCGGTTTGTCATCCTGTTGTATCCTGGCGCGGGAACAGCGGCTCGAGAAAGTCGCGGAGCCCATGAAGGTATATCGGGCCGCTCAGGAGAAACCCCTCATTGTGGCTGCCGGTTATCTCGAGAAATTCCTTGGGTTCGGGCGCCATCTCGAACAGCGCTTTGCCGTGATGGTAGGGCACGATATCGTCGTCTGGGCTGTGCACAACCAGCAACGGAGCGGTGAAGCGTTCGATCTTATCCTCCGTTTCGAAGCGGTGGCGCAGCAGCAGCCCCACCGGAAGGAACGGAAACACCTCGCGTCCGAGTCTCACGGCGGAGAGAAACGTGCTCTCGAGGATCACCGCGCCCGGCGTGACCTCTGCGGCGAGGTCCGCGGCAACCGCGCCTCCAAGCGATCGGCCAAACACCACGATGTTCTCCGGGGGCATGCCCTGTTCTTCCGTCAGCCAGGACCACATGGCGCGAATGTCTTTGTAACAGCGCTGTTCCGAGGGTTTCCCCGTGCTGTTGGCGTATCCGCCGTAGCTGTAGATGAGCACCGTGAAGCCCAAATCACGCCATATGGCTATGCTATCCATCCGGCCACTGAGATTGCCGCCGTTGCCGTGAGAAAACAGTACAACGCCGCGCGCCTCGGGAACGGGGATATACCAGCCCTGCGTGAGATGGCCATCTACCTCGAGCGAGATATCCTCGAAATCCCACCCGGCGTCCGAGGGTTCCCATATGATCTGGCGGCTGCCAGGGAAGACAATCATGCGTTGGGCCGGGCCCAGGAGCGCCGCGAAACCTCCAAGGAATACCACCAACAGGAGCACGTTCCAGATCATTCGGTTCCTCCGTTCCATGATACCGCCTTTCCGGCCTTGCCGTGTCCGCGCAGGCTGCGGGGAAGCTTGCATCGCGTTGCGCGGTTTGGATAGTGTATGATACGCTCTCGAAAATCAACGGCACACCTAAGAGGGGGAACTGCCATGACCGAGTACAACATTCTGCTTGAGGCGGCCAAGATGCCGGATGCCTGGTACAACATCATACCCGATCTGCCCAAACCCATGGACCCGCCGCTCCATCCTGCCACGCACCAGCCCTTGCAGCCGTCGGACTTGGAGGCGATCTTCCCCAAGTCGCTCATCGCCCAGGAGATGTCCGGCGAGCCGATGATCTCGATACCCGGCGAAGTGATGGACATTTACCGGCTGTATCGCCCGACGCCTTTGCGACGAGCGTACCGTCTCGAGAAGATGCTCGGTACACCGGCCAAGATTTTTTACAAGAACGAGAGTGTTTCGCCTTCGGGCAGCCACAAGATCAATACGTCAATCGCGCAAGCCTACTACAACAAGCAGGAAGGCGTGAACGAGATCACCACCGAGACCGGCGCGGGGCAATGGGGCACGGCCCTGTCCATCGCGTGCGCGATGTTTGACATGAAGTGCACCGTGTACATGGTTCGTGTGAGTTTCACGCAGAAACCCTACCGCCGCATTCTCATGCAGACCTACGGCGGAAACGTGGTCTCGAGCCCGAGCGACACCACTGAAAGCGGACGCGCGTTCCTGGCTAAGGATCCCGATACCACCGGCAGCCTCGGCATGGCCATCTCGGAAGCCGTCGAAGCCGCGGCCACCAGTGGCGGCAGGGCAAAATACAGCCTGGGCAGCGTGCTGAATCACGTTCTCCTGCACCAGACCATCATAGGACTCGAGGCCAAGGAGCAAATGGCCTCGGTCGGAGCCGAGCCGGATGTGGTGATCGGCTGCTGCGGCGGTGGCTCGAATTTTGCCGGCATCGCCTTCCCCTTTGTGCCTGACAAGCTCAAGAACGGAAGGGACATCGACTTCATCGCCGTCGAGCCCACGGCCTGCCCGACGCTTACGCGTGGCCTGTATGCCTATGACTTCGGCGATACGGCGCATCTGACTCCGCTTCTGCTCCAATACACCTTGGGCCACCAGTTTGTGCCGCCGGGAATTCACGCGGGCGGGCTTCGCTACCACGGCGTCGCGCAGCAACTCGCGCTGTTGGTGAAGGAGGGTGTGATGCGCGCCGTCGCATGCCACCAGAATCCCGTATTCGAGGCACTCAAAATGTTCTCCGTTTCAGAGGGTATCTTGGCGGCCCCTGAATCCGGACACGCGATACGCGTGGCTATCGACGAAGCGCTCAAATGCAAGGAATCCGGTGAAGCCAAGACTATTCTGTTTAACTTGAGCGGACACGGCCATTTCGACATGAGCGCCTACGATGCATATTTGAGCAACAAACTGGACGATTTCGAGCTCGACCAAAGCGTAATTGACGCCGCTGAGGCGATGATTCCCAAAGTCTGACCATTACGTTGTGACATAGCGCCCGGAGGCGTGCGGTGTTACGCTGCGTCTTCCGGGCGTTTTCTTTTTGAAACGACTGCCACAGGGCATTCACCACCGTGTGGGAAGAAGGCGGGGCCGCTATCTGCTACAATGCCCATAGCTATCATAAAGACCACGGTTCACTATGAAGACACAACCGGAGGACTTCCAAATGCCACCCGGTAGCAGATCACTCGGCCTTTACGTGACCTTACTTTTCGTTCTTCCCCTCGCCGCCGGCTGCCCGCGCTCGCCACTTTCGGACAATGTGATGCGCACAAGCGATATCGTGTACGGGATGGGCTATGTGCGGGACGATGCGGCTGACTCGGGGTACCGGCTGCAGAAACTCTACTTCGACCTCCTTGAACCAACCGATATTCCAGCCACGAGCCGCCCGGCCGTGTTGATGATTCACGGCGGCAGTTTTATGCGCGGTTCGAAGACGGACGAGAACCTTGTCGCCGTGGCCAACGGCCTGGCCGAAGCGGGGTATGTCTGTTTTCTCATCAATTACCGGCTCGACGGCGACAATCCGCCGCACCCCGGTTTGTGGGACCCTGCTCCCGAAGAGGCCAAAGCGCTCGATATTCCCTCGTTGGCAGCCGTGCGCGCGGCATTCGTGGACGCGAAAACCGCCATGCGCCACATTCGCGCGAACAGCACGGTCTACGGCATCGACCCGGCCCGCATTGCCATCTGGGGCGAATCCGCAGGAGCGTTTGCTGCCCTTGCGGCCGGGCTGACAGAGCCCGAGGAATTTGCCAACGATGGAGAAGGTTTCCCGGTGCCACCGGAGAACAATCCCGGTGTGAATCCCAGGCCAGCCGCCATTGTTGAATGCTGGGGAAGCGCGGTATTTACGCCCAACGCATTCGAGCCTGGCGATCCGCCGATCATGATCTTTCATGGACTGAACGACACAACGGTGCCGTTCATCTTCGCGCTCGATATCCAGGCAAGGTGTCAGCAGGCGGGCATACCTTACAGGATGTACCTCATTCGAGGCGGAGAGCACGGTTGTTGGGATTGCGAATACGATGGCAAAGACCTCACCACGCTCACCATCGAGTTCCTAAGGGACTTCATGCCCTGAGCGGGTTTCCGCTGGCAATTCCGGAGTTACCCTTGCCCGTAATAGGCTTCCGGGCCATGTTTGCGCGCGTGGTGTTTCCCGAGGAGGTGATCAAGCAGGGCGGGCATATCCCTTGAAAGCATGAGCGTGTGAAACGCCATGCGCGCGATTTCCTCGAGTGTCGCGGCGTTCTCGACAGCTTCCTCGACCGTACGTCCCCACGCAAACGGACCATGCTGGGCCACGAGCACCCCGGGAAAAACCATCGGGTCCAGGTCCTCGAACCGGCGGACGATTACCTTGCCGGTGTTCGTTTCGTAATCCCCGGCAACCTCCGCTTTGGTCAGCGGGGCAGTCACCGGAATTTCACCGGGGCAATAGTCGGCGTGGGTGGTCCCGAGGCAGGGAATTCCCCGGCACGCCTGCGCCCACACCGTCGCGTAATGCGAGTGCGTATGCACGATTCCTCCCAGCGCCGGAAACGCGCGATACAGCTCGAGATGGGTGCGGGTATCCGACGACGGCCGGAGGCTTCCCTCGACTGCAGTGCCATCCAGCGCGACAATGGCCATCTCATCAGCACGCAGAGTGTCATACGCCACGCCGCTGGGTTTGATGATCACCCGCTCCGCGTCGCGGTCGATGGCGCTCGCATTCCCCCACGTCGCGAACACAAGGCCTCGGACCACCAAGTCCTGGTTGGCTTGCCACACCCGCTGCTTCA
>SLSB01000188.1 GCA_007130675.1 Candidatus Hydrogenedentota bacterium
CGCTGCGGCGTGGTCTCCTGACCAAGCCGCTGTTGCGACCGAAGGTCTCCATATTGTGCCGCGCCTTCAGCGCGGGGGTCTCTGGCAATCGGTTTACCCAGCCCTCCGGGCTGGGCTGGCACGTTTCCGCGCCGTTGGCGCTCCGGAGAGCCGGCGTCGAATGGCACGTTCCCGCGCCGTTGGCGCTGCGGACTTACGCCCTCGGATCTAATTCCGGTGTAGCGTCCGCCCCGCGCTTCGCGGGATGGCGGACGTCCGGCATTCCAGATGTCCCGCGCAGCGCGGGACCAGGCGCTACAGGCCCACGCAGCCACGCATCCGCTACGGGTGGCTATGCGAGCCGTGCCGAGCTCGCGCTCGGTGATCCCGGGCTGACTGCACTGCTTGTGTGCTGCGCTGCGGCGAGGTCTCCCGACCTCGCCGCTCTTATGACCGCAGGTCTCCATATTGTGCCGCGCTTTCGGCGCGGATGTCGGCACGGCTTGGCTTACGTGCGGATTCGGGCTCGCAGCTTGCGGGTGTAAGTCCCCTCTTCCCGCTGTTATGATGTGTTGCGTTGGCGATGAGCTAGGGAACAGGGAGAATGGTGATTCTACCCGGGAAGGTATACCGATGCACTCGATTACGCTGCATACAATGGTTGTTCTGGCGAGTTTATTGATGGCCGGATGTGCATCGGCGGGTCCGCGCGATACGGAGGCCGCGCCGTTGCCCTCGCCTCTTCCGCAAGCGCATGCCCACAACGATTACGAGCATCCGCGTCCGTTGTTCGACGCGCTCGAGCACGGGTTTACCAGCATCGAGGCGGATATCTTTCTCGTGGACGGCGAATTGCTCGTGGCCCACGACCTCGAGGATGTGCGTCCCGACCGTACGCTCGATGCGCTGTATCTCGCTCCGCTCGCGGAACTGGTCAGGCAGCACGACGGCGCGGTATACCCAGACGGATCGCCGGTCATTTTGCTTATCGACATCAAGAGCGCCGCTGTGAGCACGTATTACGCGTTGCGGCCACTCCTCGAGCAGTACAAGGACATGCTCACGGAATACCGCGACGGGACGGTGACCGAGCGCGCGGTGACGGCGATCATTTCGGGCAACCGGCCGGTGAGGATCATGGCCGAGGAGCGTTTGCGGTATGCTTCGGTGGACGGCCGTCTCGGGGATCTCGAGACCAATCCGCCGGTGCATCTGGTGCCGCTTATCAGCGACCACTGGCCCGGGCATTTCGAGTGGCGCGGTAGCGGACCCATACCCGAAGACGAGTTTGCCAAATTGCGGGATATCGTGCAGACTGCGCATGCGCAAGGCCGAAAAGTGCGGTTCTGGGCGACGCGCGAACGCCCCGAGAAGTGGGATGTGCTGCTCGAGGCCGGGGTGGATCTGATCGGCACCGACTATTTGGGCCGTTTAGCGGAATATCTGCGCGAGCGTGAGAAAAACGCGCCCTGAGTGCGCCAGGCGAAGAGGAGCACGAAAACCGTGGGCACCATTCGCGTTGGATTTGTCGGGCTGGGAGGCATTTGCAAGAGCCGCCATGTACCGGGGCTGCAGCGCATCGAAGGCGTCGAGATTGCCGCCGTGGCCAACCGCACTCGCGAATCGAGCGAACGCGCCGCAGAACAATGCGGCATTCCCGAAATCTGTGATTCATGGCAGGCGCTTGTTGCGCGTGACGACATCGACGCGGTGTTTATCGGCACATGGCCCAATATGCACAAGGATGTCAGTGTCGCTGCGCTGGAATCCGGTAAACACGTGTTTTGCCAGGCCCGGATGGCGCGTGATGTGGCCGAAGCGCGGGCCATGTATGATACTGCGAAACGCACTGGCCGAGTCGCAGCGCTGTGCCCAGTCCCAATTGGGCTTTCGGTGGATGCGGCCATTGCCCGGTTGTTGGCCGAAGGCGCCTTGGGTGAAGTGCGGCTCGTACGGGTGCAGAGTTTCACCGATGCATTTGCACAGCCCGATACACCCCTGCACTGGCGCAAGGACCACCGGATTTCAGGGCTCAATATGCACACGCTGGGCATGTATGCAGAAGTGATCCACAGGTGGTTCGGATGGACTTGGACCGTTCATGCCTTGGCACAGACCTTTACCCGGACCCGGAGGGATTCCGACGGAACCGAAGTCCGAGTCCAGATTCCCGATCAAGTGTTGTTTAGCGCGGGAATGCACGCCGGGTTTCCGGTCCAGTACACGATCAGTGCGGCCGTCCACCACGGAGAAGAAGAGATCCAGGTGTTTGGTTCCGAGGGGTCGCTGACCTACGATGTCAATGACGACGTTCTCTATGGTGCGCTCGCGGGCGAGATGATGGGGCCCGTGCAAATCCGCCCGGAAGAGCAGTACAACCTGCGTGAATGGCCGGTCGAGCGGAATTTCGTCGCTGCCATTCGCGAGGGCGCCGAGTATCACCCCGACTTTTTCGACGGGTTGCAGTATATGCAGGTGGTGCAGGCGGTACACGATTCGGCCCGGGAGGGCAAGACAATCATGCTGGGTTGATGGTTCCCATGCCGCGGTTGGACACCGCCGCGAGGGTCGAAGCGCAGCGCAACGTGCCATCGCAGGAAATCGCAAGTATTCGGCGGCTTGTAGCTGCGCCGGGAAAAATTTATCATGTGCCAAACAAGCAGACCGGAGGCGCATCATGAAGGTGAAGCAGTTGTCTAATCGTATACCGTCAGGGTTCGCGGCTGTCCTTGCCGCGATGGTCACTGTGGCGTCCGTTTTTTCCGCCCACGGCGCCGAACCCGCCGAGGAGGTTGTGCCGGTGAACTACAACCTTGGGCTGGACACCGTGCTCGAGCACGACGAGGGCGATTTTCTGTGGTTTCACCCGCGCGCGGCGGCTATCCCGGGCGCGGGAGAAGACGGTGCTCCGCTGGTGATCATGACCCTGCAAAAACACCTGCACAAGTCCGATTACTATTCGGGCATCAGCTTCATGCGCACGGCCGACCTCGGCAAGACATGGGAGGGACCCATACAAACTCCTGAACTCGACTGGATAGAAGTGTCGGACACCGAGCAGATCAGCGTTGCCGACGTCACTCCCGGCTGGCATGCGCCGTCGGGCAAATTGCTTGCCATCGGCGTGCACTTGGTCTATCGCAACGGGAATCAGGTGTTTGACCAGCCCGGCATGCGCGTGGGGGCGTATGCCGTGTATGATCCCGAGACCGGTGCGTGGACCCGCTGGCGCAAACTCGAGACGCCGTACGATGAAGACAAGTTCTTTGTTGTGACTCCCGGATGCACGCAGTGGATTGTCGAGCCCGACGGCTCGATCCTGTTGCCGTTCTATTTTGAAGAAAAGGGGGAGACGCTGTCGAAGGTCACGGTGGCGCGGTGCACGTTTGACGGAGAGACCCTGGCCTATGTCGAGCACGGTACGGTGTTTGCTACCGATGTGCCCCGAGGCTTGCACGAGCCCTCGATTGCGAAGTATGGCGGCCGTTATTACCTCACTATCCGCCACGACCTGCGAGGCTATGTCGCGGTCAGCGACGACGGTCTCGAATACGGCCCCCGTATACCGTGGACGTTCGACGACGGGGCCGAACTGGGCAGTTACAACACGCAGCAGCACTGGCTTGTGCATGATGACGGCCTGTTTTTGACCTATACCCGCCGCGGCGCGGACAACGACCACATCTTCCGCCACCGCGCGCCGCTGTTCATTGCCCAGGTCGACCCCGAGAAGCTCTGCGTGGTGCGGGCCACTGAGAGGATCCTCATTCCCGAGCGGGGTGCAACCCTTGGCAATTTCGGCGCGTCCGCCATCACGCCCAGTCAGTCATGGGTGACCGTCGGCGAAGGCGTCTGGAACGACGAGGCCCGTAGACGCGGTGCGACCGGTGCTGTATTTGTCGCCCGCGTGTTGTGGGAGTCCGCACGGTGACGCAGGCGGCTTTTCCCACCGCATTGCGCTTTTGCGCCATAATCGTGCTCCGTTAGATGCCGATGAGCCGAAAACAAGGAGGGCTTCACCATGTATCCATGCATCCGAGGCTTAGCTGGAACGTTTCTTGCCTTTGCCGCCGTGCTAGTGGCGGGAGGGGCTATCCCTGCTGAGGCGGAGGTATCACCCGTGGAACTCGTGTCCGTTGAAAAAATCTGGGACGAGGGCCAGCACAACGCTTTCACCGACATTATCCGGTTTCGGGACAGATGGTTTGTCTCGTTCCGGGAAGGAGAGGGGCATGTGTACGGTGAAGATGGGACAATACGCATCATTACCTCGGCGGACGGTGAGACATGGGAATCCGCGGCCCTTCTAGTCGAAGAAGGTGTTGATTTGCGCGATCCCAAGCTGTCGGTGACGCCAGACGGCCGCCTGATGCTCATCGCGGGAGGATCGGTCTATGAAGGTAGGGATTTTGTCTCGCGGCAGCCGCGCGTGGCGTTTTCCGATGACGGCTTCGAGTGGGGCTCCACTATCCGCGTGTGCGAGGACGGCGACTGGCTCTGGCGTGTCACGTGGCATAACGGGAAAGCCTACGGGTTTTCCTATGCGCCAATTCCCCAGGATGGTGAGGAGGCCGGCAGCCAGGAGTGGCAGTTGACGCTTTACGTCTCGGACGACGGGATCGATTACACGCCCGTTTGCAGACCCGACGTGCCGGGCAGGCCCAACGAGACCACGGTCCGATTTCTGGACGACGATACCATGATCGCCTTGGTGCGGCGCGAAGCAGGAAGCACCAACAGCTGGATCGGCACTGCGCCCCCGCCATACACCGAGTGGTCGTGGCACGAAACCGGCTACCGCATCGGCGGACCCAATTTCATCATTCTGCCGGACGGCTCGATGTGGGCCGGCGGGCGCTACTATCCCGGCGGGGCCACGACCGTTCTGGCCCGGTTTGGTCCGCAAACCTATGAACCGGTGTTGACCCTTCCCAGCGGTGGCGATACGTCGTATCCGGGCTTTGTGTGGCACGATGGTCTTCTCTGGATGAGCTACTATTCTTCGCATGAAAACAAGAGCAGCATCTATCTGGCCAAAATCCGGATTCAGGAGTGACGCCGCGGGGCCGGGTGCGGGCATTTCATTGCGGTGTTCCCTTAAGGCGGGTGAATCCGCACGCTGAATGCGCTGTCGATCTGTCGAATTTGACTGTAGCCCGGTTTCCCGGCTATTATGACAGCGCTTCTGACTTCGGGAGAAGGAGAAAGGGTCAACGGACGGTTGGCAAACATTCGGAAAGGGGAACGAACGGTGCGTAAATCAATTGCTATTCTGACAGTGGGTATGGTGGCAGCTCTGCTGGTAGCCGGATGCGAGACAATGCCTGGGGCACGTGACCAAGATGAAATCGCCAGTGTGCTGAATAGGTGGAAGGCCGGGTTCGAAGCGGGCGATATTGACGCGATTATGGCCCCGGTTTCGGACGATTTCTCGCATTACGAGTGGACCACGAAGGACACTTTGCGCGCGTTCATCCATAGCGCTCTGGCTCAGGGCGAACTGGACAACGCCGAAGTCGACCTGCAATACGCCGAATATACCCAGAATCCTGACGGCACATGGACCGTCTATCCTGTCGAGCTGATGGCGGTCTTTGGCAGCGCCTCGCTCGAGGCGGTTTTCCAGCGGGAAGCCGGGACGTGGAGAATCACCACCATGGAAGTCGAGGGTATTTAAGCCCCGGTTTCTCAAGTTTGATCCAGCATTGCAGCGGGCGCTTTCGTGTTGCGCGGAGGCGCCCGTTTCGTGTGTCACGAGGCCGCGGGCGGCTCGGTCTCCGGCTCGGGAAGCATGGCTTGGTCCGGCAGATGGTGGCTGTTTGGTTTTCGGCGCGCCGCCACGAAGAAACAATCGCCCATGCGCGGGTTCAGGCGAAAGATCAGATTGCGCATATAGCGCTTGAAACGGTTTACCTGCGGATTGTGCATGCCGTACAGGCGCTCCTCGGTAATAAACCACCGGGCCAGCATCACCTCGACCTCTTCAGGCGTGTAGAAGACCGAGCAATACTCCATCATGGCCTTGTTCTCGATGGCGTTGTGCTGGTTGAACCAGCGGAAGGGGTTCTCGCCCCACAGCGCGTCCAGGCGCCGTCCTAACGCAACGGCATTAGGGGCTTCGACAATCAGAACGCCCCCCGGCCGGATCACACGCGCAATCTCGGCGATGGTGTGGTGGGGATTGTAGAGGTGTTCGAGCACGGATGCGAAGATGACGATGTCGAAATACTGGTCCTCATAGGGCAAGGCCTGAACATCCACGTTGCAGAGCTGCGCCTCGATGCCATTTTTTCGAAGGCGATCGATGTCGGTGGTCAACTCGACGGTGTGGAATTCGTCTGCGTACTTTGCCTTTACCTCTGCGACGAGGTCGGCCACATCGCCGCCGCCGCCGATATCAAGGCAGCGCTCCTGGCGTTCGGGCGCGTGCGTGGCCAACAGGCCGAGCAGTTGCTCATGGCGGCGGCGGTGAAACCGTCGGTATTCCTCGCGGGTCCTGTGCATGTATCTTGCCGTTATGCCCCCGGAAGACAAGAAGCCTGCCTTCCGCGTCAATTCCCCGTAACACTAGACGAATATCTTCGCATATTTCCGAAGGTCTGTCCAGAATCCTGGCAACAGAACCAAGGTCTATCGCAGGCTCGCACATCGGTATGGTGCTGCAGGGGTTATGGCTCGCGCCGCGATTCCCATTGCCGCTGGCCTACCAGCACCGCAAAACGCGGGCTTGATAGGGTGGGACATCGAGAAAATCTCGCTGGGGATTCGTGATGACGGTGCCGGTGTACGGGTTGCTCCATTCACAATTGCTCCGGCTGCTCGTCATCCAATGGAGTCGGCCAGTGTGGCGAAGGCACACGCGCTTCGATGAAGTAGCGCTCGAACCATTCCACCACCTCGGGGTGCGCGTCGGCCACATCGTTTTCCTCTCCGATATCCTCGGC
>SLSB01000009.1 GCA_007130675.1 Candidatus Hydrogenedentota bacterium
ATCGACATATCGGATTTCATCGAGCAGAAGCTGCAGGCCCTGATCATGCACCGATCGCAGATGCGTGATGCCATTCACCACTCGAGCGTCCAGAATGTCGAGTACATCGCGCGGGTGCGCGGACGCGAAGTATCGGTCGAGGCCGCCGAAGCCTACATGCTCTTTCGTCACTTGTTGTAACGTGCTTGCCGAGCGCTGGCCGCCTCGAACGGGCCGCATGCGCTTGCGCACCTGGCGCCAATGTGCCATGGTTTAAGCCGTGTCTTGAACAGATTACGCACACTATGGGGAAGAGTCTGATGAAACCTGTTGTAACGTTCGGTGAAGTGATGATGCGCCTGGCCACCCCGGCGTATGAGCGGTTTATCCAAACCCGCCGGTTTGACGTGACCTTTGCGGGCGGCGAAGCAAACGTCGCGGCCTCGCTGGCCCAGTTCGGCATACCCGCGCAATTTGTCACGCGCCTGCCCGGCAACGACCTGGGCGATGCCTGCCTCAATTTCCTGCGCCAGTACGGCATCGGCGTGGACCATATCGTGCGAGGAGGCGAACGCCTGGGCGTGTATTATCTCGAGACCGGCGCGGTGCAGCGGGCCAGCAAGGTCATCTACGATCGGGCCGACTCGGCCATCGCCACCATTCCCGAGGGCGCGATTGACTGGAAAACCGTGTTCGCGGACGCCCAGTGGTTTCACTGGACCGGCATCACGCCCGCCATCTCCGAGGCCGCCGCCCGCGAGTGTCTGGAGGCCGCAAAGACAGCGCGCGAGATGGGGCTGACGGTGTCGTGTGACCTCAATTACCGGGCCAAACTCTGGAAATGGGGCAAAGCCGCGGCCGAGGTCATGCCCGAACTCGTATCGTTGTGCGACGTGGCGGTCGGCAATGAAGAAGACGCCGAGAAAGTCTTCGGCATCAAGGCCGCCGATGCCGACGTCACCGGCGGCAAGGTCGACGCCGCCTCGTACCAGCAGGTATGCGTCGAGCTGGCGAAACGGTTCCCCAATCTCAAGACGGTGGCCATCACCCTGCGGGGGTCATTGTCCGCAAGCCACAACACATGGAGCGGGATACTGTTTCACGAAGGGGCGTTTTACGAGGGTCCGCAGTTCGACATCATGCCCATCGTCGACCGCGTTGGCGGGGGCGACAGCTTCTGCGGCGGGCTGATTTATGGGCTGCTCACCTATGGAGAGCCCGGCAAGGCGATACAATTCGCCGTGGCCGCCTCGTGCCTCAAACACACCATCCACGGCGACTTTAACCTGGTGCGCGTGGCCGAAGTCGAGAAACTCATGGGAGGCGACGCCTCGGGCCGCGTCTCGCGCTGACATACCCGCAAGCACAAAAAACGGCCCTTCCGCTCGAGGAAGGGCCGTGGGATCGGTCGGACGGGTGGATTACATCTTGCGGCGGCGAAACGCGCTCAGCGCCAAACCGCCCAGTCCGAGACCCACCAGGGTCATGGTCGCCGGCTCGGGGACCACTTGAGCGCTCAATACGCCGCTGCCGCCAACGATCGCATACTGCCCGGCTTCGACTTCATCCGGCACCCACGAGTAATCCGTGGTGGCAAGGAACGCATACCCGCGCCGGGGCCAGGCGTCGTCGGCTGACTCGAGCCACAGGTCATAGAACCCGTACAAATTGGTGTCGGGGTCGATCAAGAACCAGCCTGTGCCGAACGAATCGATTACACTCGAAGCCGGGTCGCGCACAAACACATCGGAAAACGAGAGAGTCACGATCTCGTTGCCCAGCGCCACATCGAGCGCCCACTGCTGCGTGAACCGCATCGGCGCATCTTGGTACGTCTCGGCAAAATCAAGGATGGCCTGGCTTGCGGGCCCGTCAATCTCGGGAAATAAGAACTCGAACACACCGCCGACCGCGAAATCGAGCGACGGGTCCGGGCTGAATCCCGTGAGCGGGCCAACGTCCCATGGATCGAGGCTGAATACATCGCCACCGGGCAGGTACCAGATTTCGCCCATCAACGGCTGACCCTCGGAGCCGTACACATCCCAGAACTCATCGCCGGTCCACTCACTGCCTTGCGCCTGGAACGTGCCCGCGACCGGGTCGATCTGGTGCAAGGGGAAGTGGAACGTGTTGGCAATTTGCGCCTCGAGCGTCACCGCTGCCGCTGTCGTACATACCATGGCAACAGCCATCCCCGCTACGAATGCCCCAGTTATTCGTCGCATGTCTGATGATCCTCCTTCTGCTGTTTTCCCCACACTTCACGCACCCCAGCTCAATCACAGATCGGAATTGCAGAAAGGCTCTTACTCGGAAGTTCCGCACCATCAACGCCCCATGCTATTCCGCAGGAGCGTAGGATGCCACATAGTACAGACATTTGCAAGACCTTTCGCGGCGGCGGCGGCCAATCCGCACGTAAGAAACGGGATTTGGGGGTAAACCTCTTTTGCGCACCTTTCTGCGCGCCAACGGCACGGCAACACATACAGGCCCAGCCTGAAGTTGAGGGGTGAGGGGAGTGGCAGGGCCGCGTGGAAGGCGGTGCGGCTTTCTTCGTCTTTCCTGCGAAAGCAGGAATCCAGAGGGCTTGCGGGAGGCGCGGAGAAGAACGCCGTTGGGCCGAAAACGGCCCAGCCAAACGTGCGCTTGCGGCGTGCGTCGCTCCGCAACAGTACGCGGACTGGACCCCTGCTTTCGCAGGGGAGACGGGAGGCGGGATTGTCATACCTTCGAAGCGCCAACCGGTCTCCTTTCGGTGTAGCGTTTATCCCGCGCTACGCAGGATGGCGGGGCGGACGTAAAACGTCCCGCCGTGGCGGAGTTTCACGCTCACGAACGTGTATAATCCTGAAAAAGGCAGTTCGAACACACTCATTGTGCTATCGTCAGCTTCCGCAAGCGGCTATTTGTTTGACTGGGCTCACCGATCAGACTCGAGCTCGAAATCGGGATCGCTATCGGGCTCGAACGGATATGGGGAAAGACAGTGATACCGTGTTTTGCTTAATCTTAATGCGCAAACGGCATATTCCGTTCACGCTGGAAGGGGAGCGCGCGCATGACTGAGGCCGCCGCCGATCCCTCGATGCTTTGGTATTTGCTCGGCGTGCCCGCGAGCGTGATTTTCTATGGGCGTTTCTACGTTCAGTGGGTCGTCTCCGAGATCCGCCGCAAGAGTGTCATGCCTATTGCGTTCTGGTACATGAGCAGCCTCGGCTCGCTCATGCTGCTCGTGTACGGGGTGGCCACGGCATCCGCCCTGGGGACGTTCAGCCATTGCTTCAATATCTCGGTGTACAGCCGCAATCTGATCCACATCTGGCGCGAAAGGGGCAAATTGTCCCCCGCGGTCAATGTTGGCGTGCACGCGTTCGTCGCGGTGGTCATCCTGGCTTCGGTGGCCGTGACGGCCTGGACTTGGTGGCATGTCTACGACAAAAGGAGCGCCGCGCCCGGCGCCGAAATGCAAAAGACCGCGGTCTGGCTGGGCATCGGCGTACTCGGGCAGGGTCTGTTCGCCATGCGGTTCTTGATCCAGTGGATTGCCACCGAGCGGCGCAGGAAGAGCGTCGTGCCCACCGCGTTCTGGTGGCTGAGCCTCGCGGCTTCGATCCTCATGTGCGCCAGTTTCACCCGCGAGCGCGAGTGGGTCTATGCCGGGGGCATCGCCGCGACCACGCTCGTCTACGTCCGCAACCTCTGGCTCATCTATGTCTCCGGCACCGAACAGGCTGACGTCACCGACTGAAGGCAAGCCACGCGCCGCGGCATCGCCGCGACCCATGAAGCCTCCAATACACCGCGAGTCACCGAGCTTGTTCTTCACGAAAAATGCGCTGGACATCTCAAAATGTCCAGCGCATGCAACAGCCGGGCAGGAGGATGCGTCAGTACTTGCCCAACACCCCGTTGACCACCAACTGGATATCGATAGCGTTCTTGACCCCGTCGCGGTTCACGTCGGCCGTGGGCACGAATTGTGTTCCCAGGACTCCGTTAATCACGAGCTGCACGTCGATCGCGTCAACCACTCCATCACCGTTTACATCGGCGAATTTCGTCGGGTTTATACTCGGCGAGGTCCCGCCGCCCCCTTGCCACGGCGCTACACGCACGACGTTGGAGGCAACAGGCTCTCCGACGACGGCCCGGCGCCCCACGATGGAATACGGCGTGACGATGGCGTGCCAGGTATCGCCGTAGTTGGCCACAAACCCTGGAGTCGTTTCGGCGTTGAACAGAGGAATCATGAGCGTACCGTTGCGGTACCACTCGATCTGGACATAGTGCAGACCGTCATCCTCGGGGGAATGCAATGCATACGATACTCCGAGCGGGGTGCCCGCGGCAGGAGACTCCGGCGAGACCACCACGTTGCTGACGGTGGGCGCCCGGAGCGTACGACCCACGCGAATCGAGACCTCCTGACTGGCGACCTGGCCGCTTTCGCGGGCCTTGACCAGCACCGTGCGTTCGCCCGCGTCGGCGTATCCGGTCTGCCATGAGAACACGCTCCGGGTCGGACTCACACTGGTCAGCGTGGCTCCCTGGGGCATGTTTTCGACCGTGATGTTGGGGTTGCCGCCCGGGGCGTGCGCCACGATCTCGAACTGGGCGACCATCCCTTCATTCACGGAAACGGGCCCGATGGGCTCGAGGGACACCCGCCGCGACCCATCGGGAAACGACGAGAGATCGATGATTTTCGGCACCCGTATCCCCGACTGAATCAACAGCTCGGGATCGTAGAACACGCCTTGCCCATCGGCAAGGCCAACGACGATATCGCTTGCCGTAAGCTCAAGAAACGTAATCCGGATATGCCCGCTGTAGAACAACTCCAACTGGACCGTGTTCGTGTAGTAATAGCGGCCCCATTCCGGCACTTTTTCGTAGGTTAATACGGAGCGGTCCGGCAGGGACTTGCCCCAAATCGAGCCGCCCGAGACATTCGAGAGGTCGGCGAACGCTGCGCAAATCCGCGGGATAGCGTTGGCCGAATTGCCCGAGGGGAAATTGAGGTAGCTGTAGCGCGGGACGGCGCTCTCGCCAAACGACACGTAGCCGTTCTCGGCGATCCAGCAGTGCCGCCGATATTCCCCCATGAACGGGAACGGCTGCCTGAACGTCCAATTGACGCTGGAATCTTCGATCAGCGGCACATACATAGCGCCGGCCGAAGTATGGGGCAACTCGCGAATACCGGACTTCAAGGTCACGTCATAGCCGCCGCTGGCCGCGGGGCCCACCGGCGAAAACAGAAGTTGCTTGTAGCCGAGGTCGGCTCCCGACCAGAATGTCTCATAGGCGACTGGCAATGCGTTGGAACCCACTTGCGCGGCCGCATGCCTCATCTGCACGGGCTCTCCGTCGTTGAAAATGGCAAACACGGCGTAGTAGTAGGTCCTGCCAAGTTGCAGCGGCTCATCCACCGCCCAGTTGCCGGTGCCGTTGTAGATGACTTCCCCGTCATACATATTGGTGGGCGGCTGGTTGGCATTGCGCACGACCAGCACCTGGTCGAAATATGGGTAGTCGGGGTTGGTCCACGTAAGCGCCACCGCCGGTTCGTTCTCAACGGACATCGCCCGGACGTTCTTGAGCGGTTCGCCCTGGAACTCGAGTATCTCGACCGCATAGGCCGCGGCTTTCACAGCGCGGATATCCTCGATCCCAAACCGCGCCGGCTCGAGTGCCGCGAGATCCTGCACCGATTGCACCAGCAGCTCGCCATAATCGATATAATCGATATACGTGGGATACAGAGCCCTTTCCCAGAATGTGTCTCCGGAGGAGGGAAGCAGCACGGCCTGCACGCGGTAGAAGATGTCGGCCGCCTTGGCAATCCCGATCCCACTCACGACCTGGCCATTGAACGTGTCGCCGTCCGTGAGCAGATAGCACAACTTATTTCCAACGCCATTATTGGTGTGAACGCCGCCATAATCTCCTGCTCCGTAGTACCAATACGGGCCATGATAAATGGCCGGGTCGCCGAACTGGGGCGGGTCCGCCATGTTTCGAAAAGCGCCTATGATGGTGTCTTCACCAATGAGCCAGCGCACCTCGGGGCTGTCGTCGCCCCTCCCATTGGTCAAATCGACATATTCGCCCCAAATGTCGGAAAACGATTCGTTGATAGCGCCGGATTCGTAGTAATACGCCAGATTCGACGTGTAAAAGGTGACACCGTGCGTATATTCATGGGCAACCACGTCGTCGGACACCATGCCCGCGCCATAATACATCCGGTCGTTACTGCCGTCGTAAAAAGCATTGAGCATCGGGCATCCCATGGAGGGATAACAGAAGCGGACCGTGACCGACAGGGGCATGCCGTTGTCATCGATACTGTCGCGGCCGTGGTGGTCCATGTAGAAGTTGTACGTATCCCCGAGATAATCGTAAGCTCGGTTGACGTCGTCCACCGGGGACGCTGGTTGGCCCTCGGCGCGTGCAAGGCTGCCGGGATCGCTGTAGGTATTGCCTGAATCGTACACCTGGCGATCGAGGGCGTGCGGGATCACCGGGTGACGCAGGCGCACCTCGAGGGTGTGGGCATCGATGAGAATCACCTCTTTGGCTCGGGCATCCGTGCGGCTCTCGACGACGATGCCCCACACGAGACACGGGTCGCCGCTGTCACCCACCACGGGCGGAGAAAAGACGAAGAGCTTCCCGCCTAATGCGTCAAATCCAGCGCCGCCGTAGGTGGTCCGCATCACGTCGACCGCCTCGGCTTTGGCCCGGTCGAGTGTCACCGTGGGGGTGGTTGTGACGGTGTTGTTGTCGAGCACGGTCGTCTCGCGCATGATATCGCTGAGCACCGAGAGGACCCCGCCCTGGGTATCCGTCTGGACGAAGACGCGGGCCCCATACACCGGGACACCGGCATACTCCTGATGAAGGGA
>SLSB01000156.1 GCA_007130675.1 Candidatus Hydrogenedentota bacterium
GGAATGGTCAATACCTCGTGACGCCGCAGCGCTCCCAGAATGAAACCGAAATACCCTACGAAGAACGTCGCGATACCCGCCATCAGCCCGATGTGAAACGCCGCGAACCCGCCTGTGAACCCTTTCTGGGCGCTGTACATCACCGTAACCAGGCCCAACTCGGTTCCGGTGAGCGTGGCAATCCCCAAGGCCGTCTTGATGCCCCGGCCCGCCACCACGTAGTCCGCCATATCCGCGACGTAACGGTTCGCCAGTATCCCAATCCCCACCGAAAAAAACAGGTAAACCCCCACAATGCCCCAGTCGAGGGTGCTGAAATTGGTCTGCCTGGCGATTTCCGTCAACTGGTCCATTAGAGCAAGTACTCGAGAGCCGTTTGGCGCTCAGGGCTCATCCCCCGGGACTCAACGACCGATTCCTGCCAACTGCTATATCCACCGTTCGAACCATGCATCCGCGACGTCCAGCGCCTCGACGGTGAGGGTCCGGCCACCCTTGTGGGGCCAGTTTTCAAGAGCTGCCTCGGCCCCCAGCATCCGGTACACGTTCTTGGCGGCATCAACGGCCTTCTGGCAACTCTTCGTGTTGGCCAGTGTTTCATCATTAAGCGCGGTAAGCAGCAGCGTGGGCGTCGGCGCGGCAAGCGCCAGCACATGCTCCCAATCAAACGGAAACGTTTTCGCAGCCACCGCCTCTTCAAGACCAGGCAGCATGGCGCAATCGCCGTCCTGCACCCACCGCCCCGGGTTCTTGTCGTCGTGGAAACGCGTGAAGCCGCAACTGGCCACGCACACTTGTATCCTCTCGTCAAATGCCGCCAGCAGCAGTGCGCTCGTCCCGCCAAGACCATGGCCAACAACACCCATCCGAGATACATCCACCCCCGGCATATCGGCCAGCACATCAAGCGCGCACGTGTAATCCCACATCATCTTGCCCAAAAGCGAGCCTTTGGGCCAGTCTTTGTAGAAATTCGTGGTGTCGTAAGCATCCTTACCCGGAGAGATTCGCTCGCCCGCCATGGCGGAGTCGGAAGCAATCGTGACGAACCCCAGTTCGGCATAGTGTTGCGCAAGCGCCATCAGCCGGTTACCCGTCAGCCCGGCAGGCTCGGCTTTCCCCGCCGGGGTCTCACTGTGGCAACATACAACAGCAGGAGAAAGATCTTTGCCCTCGGGTTGAAAAACCCACGAGGTGATGCGTTCCCAGTCACTGACAAAGTAATTCACACGCTTGCGTACATACCCGGGAAACGACTCTTCATCGACCGTCTTCAACTGAAGTTCCGGCCGCTGCTTCGGGAGCTTCCCCAGTGTCTGCAACACCGACGACTCGATTTCCTTGCGGCCTTGGAGCCAGTCCAACGGATTCTTCAGTTTGCTGAGATCGATCATGTGCATCCCTTCCAAGCTACCCCCGCCGCGCGCCATTCGAACACCCGAACCGCGCGCCTCCAGCATGGTAGTAACACCACCGCCCCGGAATCAAATTGCGATCGACAGCTTGCGGTCCTTTCGCTCAATACCCAATCGCGCAGCCGTCCAGCCGGGGATCAGAGCCCCCGAAGTACCGCAGGGGCTGGTCTTCGCGCCAGATGGCCTGATACCCGCCGTGCGCCCCGACCCCCGGCCGGACTTCGTGGCCCAAGTCCTCCAGCGCCTGTCTGACGTCTTCGGAGAAGCCACGTTCAAGTCTGACTCGGCCGCCGCCGTCCATGAGGCCGCCTCTAAACGATGAACTGCCGCTGTGTTCGACGCGGGGCTGCTCGCCAGCCTGCTGCGGCGACATGCCGAAGTCGATCATGTTCATGACCACCTGAGCATGCCCCTGGGGCTGAAAATCGCCGCCCATAACGCCAAACGACATCACCGGCCGGCCGTTTCGAGTCATGAACGCCGGGATGATCGTGTGGAACGGCCGTTTGTGGGGTTCAAGTTTGTTTCGGTGGCCGGGATCGAGCGCGAAGGACTCGCCCCGGTTCTGCATCGGAAATCCCACCCCATCCGGGCAGATCGTGGACCCAAACCCCGCATAGATACTCTGAATGAGCGAGATCATGTTGCCTTCACCGTCCGCTGCGGTTAGATAGACCGTGTCCGAGTCCAGCTCCGGGACGCCTGGCCGGACTTCCGTGCTTGCCCTCTTCGGGTCGATAAGCGCCGCCCGTTCCCGGGCATATTCCTTCGAGATCAGCCACTCGGTCGGCACATCGGCAAACTCGGGATCGGCGTAATACACCGCCCGGTCTTCGAACGCCAGTTTCTTGGCCTCGATGAACAGATGCAAATGCTCGGGCGAATTCGCATCGAGCGCGCCGATGTCAAAACGCTCAAGCATGTTGAGAATCTGCAGAGCGGCGATGCCCTGGCCACTCGGAGGAATCTCCCACACGTCCCACCCCCGGTAACTGCTGCTCACCGGATCGACCCAGTCCGAACGATGGTCTCTCAGATCCCGCATCTCCATTCGCCCGCCCAATTCCTCGGATTTCGCCACAATCCGCTCAGCAATCTCGCCTTCGTAAAACGCGGCAGGGCCGTTTTGCGCAATCGCCTCATACGAGCGGGCCAGCAGCGGGTTTCGGAACACCTCGCCATACTGCGGCACACTGCCCTCAGGATGGTACACAGCGGCCATATGCGGGGCTTCGTCATCCGTCCACGCGCTGAAATGCGTCGAGATCAGCGGGGACAAGGGAAACCCCTCTCTCGCATACTCGATCGCCGCTTCCAAGCATTTGTCGAGGCCCAGCGTCCCGAAACGCTCGCTCAGCATGCCCCAGCCGCTCACGCAACCCGGCACGCTCCAACTCAGCGGACTCTGCCTCGGAATGCTGTCGAGACCCATATCCAGCGCGTCCTGCAGCGACCAGTTGTACGGCGCGCGGCCGCTGGCATTCAGGCCGTAAAGTTTCTGGTCTTTCTCGACCCAGAGGATCGCGAACAAATCGCCGCCGATGCCGTTGCTGGCGGGTTCGGTCACCCCCAGCATGGCATTCGTGCAGATCGCGGCATCAACGCAGTTGCCGCCTGCCTTGAGCACGTCGACGCCCGCCATCGTCGCCAGCGGCTGGCTCGAACACACAATCCCACGCTGGCACACCACCGTCGAGCGGTTTCTGTTGCGCGCATCCAGCCGCTCGAGATCGAGAAACGGCGGCGTCCGGCCGGGCGAATCCTCCACAGACAACGCCCTCCGCGTGGCAAGCGACAGTATGGCCGCGCCCGCGGCCGTGCTTTGAAAGAATTGACGACGATTCATGGCTGACTCCTCCTGTGTCGGGGCTCGGGTCTCGAAAGCCCGTACCGCCCCTTGTACCTTCACCGCAGTAGCTGCGTCAAGACTCAAGAATGAACCCGTTATCTGGAAAACCTCTTTCGCCCTGATCTCTTCGGCGAGGTTCGTGACGGATGATGGCGCGCAGGTTTATGTTTTTTGGCGGCTTTGTCGGGCGTACTGTGGCTGGGAATCAAAGTGTGATGCTGGCGGAGACGTTCTCGATCTGTCCGGGCCACGTAAATGGGGGTGCCCTCGGGATCAATACCCGCGTAATACATGGCCGTGGCAACGGTTCCCGGCGTGGGGATAAAACACTGCACCTGTCGGGGTTTCCAGCCGCGTTTGTGCAGCCATTTGGCAAGGGCGCGCATGTCATCGTCGGTGCAGCCTGGAAATGCGCTCATAAGGTAGGGAATCACATACTGCTCTTTGCCCGCCCGTCTGGATTCCCGCTCAAAAAGGCTCAGAAACGCTTCGAACTGCTCGAACGCGGGCTTACGCATGAGCGCGAGTACCTTGTCCGATATATGCTCGGGAGCCACCTTCAACTGCCCGCCCACGAACTCGTTCACAAGTGCCCGAAGGGGTTGTTTCTGATCGGCTCGGAGGTCGTAGCGGATGCCGCTGGCCACGCGCAGGTGGTTTACCCCTTCGATATCGCGAAGCTGGCGCAACATCCGCACTTGCGCGGCCTCGTCCATCTCGAAATGGGCGCAGATATCGGGCCAGAGGCAGTCTTCGCGCTGGCACGCCGCGGCATTGGCCCGGCATCGCGCCCCCCACATGTTCGCCGTCGGCCCACCCACATCGCTGATGCTGCCCGCCCAATCGGGGTGCCGCGTCAGCGCATGCACCTCACGTTCGAGCGACTCGGCGCTGCGCGAGCGGAGCCGTCGGCCTTGGTGCATGGCAATCGAACAGAAGGTGCATCCGGCGGCGCATCCCCGGTGTGAAGTGATGCTGAACTGAATCATATCCGCCGCGGGAATAGGCTCCGTATACAAAGGATGTGCCCTGCGTGTGAACGGGAGCGCGTAGAGCGTGTCCAATTCCGCGGTATCAAGCGGTTTCGCGGGAGGTGTAAACACCACCTGCCTCGCGCCGCTGGCCTGCACCGCCCACTGCCCTCCCTGATGGACCTGCCGCTCGATGGCAAGGGTAGCCGCCATCAATTCTTTCGGGTCGGCCTCGATAGCCTCGTGCGAAGGCAACTCGGCCACCCCGGATTCATCCGGACCCTCGGCCCCTTCCAACACGCTTTCGAACGAGGACACCGCAAATGCCGTGCCCGGAATACCCCAAAGCGCTTCAGCGCGTATCTCATCGCCCGAGACCGCATCGAGCCGCTGGGCCGTCTCGAGGATGGCCCGCTCCGCCATGCCATAAATCAAGAGGTCTGCTTTGCTGTCGAGCAGAATCGAGCGGCGTATCTTATCGCTCCAGAAATCGTAGTGCGTGGCGCGCCGCAACGAGGCTTCAATGCCGCCCAGGACCACCGGCAACCGGGGAAACGCCTGCCGCACGAGGTTGGTGTAAACAATTGTGGCGCGGTTGGGCCGCGCTCCGGCGCGCCCCCCAGGCGTATAGGCGTCATCGCTGCGTTTTTTGCGGAATGCGGTGTAATGCGCGAGCATTGAATCGAGCGCCCCGGCGGTAACGCCCGCAAACAGCCTTGGCCGCCCCAGCCGGAGGACGTCCGAGGTGGTATCCCATCGGGGTTGCGCGACGATGCCCACGCGGTAGCCGTTGGCTTCGAGCCAGCGGCCCAGCAACGCCGCTCCGAACGACGGGTGGTCCACGTAGGCGTCCCCGGTCACAAGCAACACGTCAAGCGCGTCCCAGCCGCGTCGAGCCATCTCCTCGTGCGACATGGGCAGCGCTTCTTCAGTCACACGCTGTATCTGGTGGCGTTGGTTATTCTTCTCTCGCTTACAGGACACGCTTGGCTTCCTTCAATTCACGATAAGCCTGGTATATTCCGATGCGCCCAATGGCCTATTGTACCAAAGACGGCCGAAATGCCCGATTGGGTTTTCGGAAACGTTGAGAAACGGGCGGCGAATTGCAGTATTCGTCGTGCACGGGTAGAATCCCAGCGATACAGCCCGCGCAGACACGGCCGCAAGGGCGTTGCGGCCCACTAAGCGTTTTTCGGTCAAAGGAGACCTTCTCGCGATGAAACGACCGATCCGGAGAATCCTGCTCGTCTTTCCGTCGATGATCTACAAGCGTCTCCAGTCGCGAAAGACGGCGATCCCGCCCGTTGGCCTTGCCGGCATGGCGGCCGTCCTCGAAGACAACTACGAGGTGCGCATTCTCGATTCGTCGTTGGAAGGATTCAGCAACGAGGTCGACCAACCCAACGGATTGAGCAGCTATGGCCTCTCAGATGAGGCGTATCTTAAAGCATTTAGCGACTATCAGCCCGATGTCGTGGGCATCTCGTGTTTGTTTTCTTCACTTCACACGCAGGCGCTGCGCGCGGCACGGCTGGCCAAGCTGGCCGACCCCAATGTTATCACCGTAATGGGCGGGCCGCACCCATCCGCGCTGCCCGAGACGATGCTTGCGGATGACGCCGTTGATTATGTAGTCATTGGCGAAGGCGAGCGGCCGTTCTCGGCGTTGTTGCGCTGCCTCGAAACCGGCACATCTCCCGATAACCTGCCTGCTCTTGCTTCTAAGCGCGACGGGCGTGTCCACGTCAACAGAGAGCTCGAATTGCTCGCCGACCTCGACCAGCTTCCACTGCCAGCATGGCATCTTCTGGATCTCGAGCGGTATTTCAACATCGGCAGCGTTCAGGGTCTGCGGATGGATGGCAAGCAGAACAAAGCCTTGCGCATCATGCAGGTGACGACCTCACGGGGATGCCCCTACGCCTGCACCTATTGCGGCAAGTATGCGGTATGGGGCAGCCGCATACGCTTCCTCGGCGCCGACCGCGTGGTCGAAACCATTGGCGCGCTGTATGACCGGTACGGCACGGAACGCATCGCGTTTCAGGACGACAACCTCACGCAGAACAAGCCGCGGGCGCTCGAGTTGTTCGACAAGCTCACGCGGCAGAAATGGCCCATCACCTGGGAAGCGCATAACGGCCTGGCGCTTTCATGTCTCGACGAAGAAGTGCTCGATGCCATGGCCGCCAGCGGCTGCGTAAGCTTCACCGTCGCCGTCGAATCCGGCTCCCCGGAAGTCCTCGAGCGCATCCGCAAACACGTGGACCTCGAACGGGCCATCGAACTCGCTGAATACGCTCGCGGCATCGGCCTGGACATACGCGCGTTCTACATCATCGGTTTTCCCGGCGAAACGCGCGCACAGATCGAGGCCACCCGTGAACATCTGCGCCGCATGCGAGCTTCGGTGTCCGCTCTGGCTATCTACACGCCGCTGCCGGGTTCGCCGCTTTACGATGAACTCGCTGCTCAGGGCGTTCTCGATACCACTACACTCGATTTCGAATCACTGACCTTCGGGGCCTTTGATCAACAGCTGTCCGAGGTCTCGATACCGGACCTGAACCGAATCCGAAAGATCGACTGGCTCATGAATGTCTTCGCCGACCCGCTGGGCAACCTGAAACCTGACTTGGCCGTCGACC
>SLSB01000441.1 GCA_007130675.1 Candidatus Hydrogenedentota bacterium
CTTCCGAGAAAGGAACCTATTCTCGTACTGCGACGCCCCGCCACACGATGTCGCCATCGCGGTAGTCGTGCCTGCCGCCGTCGTCCTGCTGGTTTACGCCGAGGCTGTAGAGGGTGAATGTGTCGCCTTCGGGGCGGTAGACATAGGGCCGTCCGGTGAAGGGGTCGACCGCGATGCTGCCGCCAAGGCCGCCGGCAACCGCATCGAGGCTCGCGGGATAGCTCCCCGATTCGGCGTAGTGCGCCTCGAGCACGAGGCCGACGCGCATGAGGTCAAGCACGGCCTCGTTGCGGGCCTGAACGACCTGTGCCCAAGAAAATTGGGGCACCAAAGCTTTCGTGTACCCCTTTAGAAATGAAAAGGAAAGCGTAGCCAGTTCCGCTTCGATGGCGTTGAGTTCTACCCGGGCCTCGTAATAGGGTTTGTGTGCGGCGTGGATGATGCGGTCCAGGAACTCGGCGCAGGTTTCCCGGTCGGCGTTGACGATCATCTCGCCAAAGGGCGACGGGTAAAGAAGAGTCAGTACCGTTGCGTTTGTCTCGGGAATTACCGCAAAGAGTTCGTCGCTCACGACACTTACAAACGGGTCTGTGCTTACGGAGTTGAGCGCCAGCATGGCCTCGTGTGCCAGCGCGTTCGCCCAGCCTTCGCGATGGTATATCCCCTCGGTTCTTTTGACGAACGACCGCGCCTGCTCGAGGGGTATTCCACCCGCTGGAAACGCGGACCCCATGCTCTCGAACGCTATGCGGTTAAGAGCTTCGCGTACGAGCTGGGAAAACCCAATGGGCTCTTCGGCCAAGGTTTCGGCGAGTTCGAGAATGGCGTGATAATTCTCGATGGCGCCTTCGACGTTGCCGGAATGCGCCCGAATTTCTGCTTCAAACCGCAACAAGCGCGCCATGGTGCGCAACAGCGCCAAGTGGGGCAGTTCCGTCCCCATCCCTCTGCTTAAGTCTGGGTGGTAGACGGGCTCTCCGATGGCTGCAAGGGCGCGGATATCGTCGAGGAGAGACGCAAATTCGCCGAGAAACGCGGCGAGCGCTTCGATTTCATCGCCGGTCCATTCAGACCACTGCTTCTCACCCTGAAGGGTCAGGGCATGTTGGTAACGATCCTCTGCTACCACCTGTTCAATTGACTGCGCCAGCCGATCGAACAGGTCCGTGGCGGCAGTTGAACCACTCCGCGCTGTCTTATCGGCGTTAGGCACGAACTGCGCCTCATAGCGCGCGACAGCTTCCGTGCCCAATTGACGCACACGTTGCACCGCTTCGCCGTCGTTATGCGGCGCGAAGACTTTGCCGATTACGATGCCGGCAACCACACTGCCACACAGGACCACAGCCAATCCTATCAGCAGCGGCTTGCGCTTTTCCCACATACCTGGACTATACCCCGCAGTGCACATATGGTCAATCCCATCCTGCGACTCTCTCGACTATGGCCATCTTATGGTATCGGCGGCAAAATGACTCCACCTTTATTGAAGTTGGAGCGGTGGTTTCGGGAAATCGACCGGCTGGCACGATGGGCTTAGAGAGGCAGAGGTTATGCCTGGTCTGCGGACGCGGCAAAGACCAGGATATCGTCTTGAGCGAGTTTGTCGAGGCGGGCCGGATCGAGGACATGGTTTCCTCGATACACGCGCAACACGGTGATGCCTTCGAGGGCTGAGGGCTTCTTGCCGGTCTCGTCAGGCTGGACGGCCCGTTCGCCTAACTGCAGCGCGCCGCCCACTGAGAGAATGTCCAGCATGGTTTCGACGAGGTGGGCCTGGCGGGTGGCGGCGGCCATGAGGGTTCCGCCGGTGGCCGAGGGTGAGATGATGCTGTGCGCGCCGCTGCGTTGCAGATGTTTGGCGTTTTCCTGTTGCCGACAAGTGGCCGTAATGCGGCAGTCGGGATTGAGAGCCTGCGCGGTCAACACAACAAGCACGGCGGTGTCATCGCGGCCGATACAGACAAGCACATGCTCGGCCCGCTGAATGGCGATCGAGTTCAGGGTGTCTTCCCTGGTTGCATCGCCCTGGATGGCCACGATATTCAGGGCGCTGGCCACGCCTAAAGTGCGCTCGTCGACATCCACGACCACGATCTGTTCGGGCGGTGTTCCGTGAAGCAGCAATTCGGCTACGGCAGACTGCCCGGTGGCTCCGTACCCGCAGACGATGATGTGTTCTTTCAGCTTTTTTACAGCGCGCTTCATGCGGTAGTCCTCCTGGAATCGTTTGATGGTGAGTTGATAGGCCGTACCCAGGAAAATCATCAGAATGATAAAGCGGATAGGCGTCAGCACAAGGGCGTCCACCAGGCGCGAGAAGGTCTCGACGGGCACGATGTCGCCATAGCCCACGGTTGTGATGGTGATGAGCACGAAATAGATGCAATCAAGAAAATGGGGATGTTCTCCGGTCTGGGCGTCGACCAGACCGCCCTCGAAATAGACGATAAGCGTGGAAACCGCGAGCAGGGCGAACACGATGCCGATCCGCACGAGCAGACTGGGCAACCCTGGCAGACGCTGGGGCGTGTAGAGCTTCACCGCCATCGTTCCACGGTCTCCCCTGAATGCTTGCGGCACGCGGCGCTCGATACCCGCCGCGGTTACGTTGCCAGAATGTGCGCGATGCGCGTTAGACCCGGGTCAAACTGCGTACGGCACTTCCACGCTTCATCGAGGGGCCGCAAGACGACATTGTTGGCATTGATCCCGATCATTCTTGCCGTGGCGCCCTCCATCAGGGCTTCAACCGCTCGCACACCCAAACGGCTGGCCAGAACCCGGTCGAACGCGGTCGGCGTGCCGCCACGCTGCAAATGACCGATAACCACCACCCGGCTGTTGGGGATGTTGGCCATCGCGTCCACCTGTTTGGCGACCTGGATGGCGTTGCCAGCGTCATCGCCTTCAGCGACCACAATGATCGATGACTGTTTGCCCTTTTCCCGGTTAATGCGAAGGTGCTCGACGATGCTCTCGATGCTTGTCGGTGTTTCAGGCACGAGGATCTCCTCGGCGCCGCCGGCAATACCGCTCATCATCGCGAGGTAGCCGCTGTGACGGCCCATCACTTCCACGAAAAAAATGCGATCGTGCGATTCGGCGGTGTCGCGGATGCGATCAATGGCCTCGAGAGCGATGTTGAGCGCGGTGTCGTAGCCGATGGTGAAGTCGGTGCCGCCGATGTCGTTGTCGATGGTTCCGGGCAGGCCCGTGCACGCGATCCCGTGTTCTTTGTGCAGGTCGAGCGCACCGCGATACGACCCGTCGCCGCCAATGACGACCAATCCCTCGATGCCATGCTGGGCGAGGGCCTTGGCGGCCTGGGCGCGGCCCTCCTTCTCGAAAAACGCTTTACACCGGGCCGAGCGCAGGATAGTGCCGCCGCGGTTGATGATGCCTCCAACCGAACGTGCCCCCAGCTCGGCGATGTCGCCGTCGATCAGGCCCTGATAACCACGGTAGATACCAAACACCTGGAGATCATGGTATACCCCGGCACGCACCACGGCCCGGATAGCCGCGTTCATCCCTGGGGCGTCGCCACCACTCGTGAGCACTCCAATGCGCTTCATGGGCGGTTCCTCGATAGTTTATGCGCCAGTGGTGTCTTCCTCGGTTTCCGCGCCGTCTTCCTCTGGCGGCGCATCTTCGTCAAAGGCGTCCGCGTCGCCGGCGTCGGACGGCCGCGGCACATAGGTCAAAGTTGCATTCAGCGAATGCGCACGCCATTGGGCCAGCGATGCCACGGCATTCGCCTCGATGGTCCGGCCAATGGCATCGAGTGCCTTGGCCTCCGCTACCAGGCGGCTGACTTCCCCCATCAGCCAGTTGGCGCGCCCACGGGTCTCGGGGGGCGCTTCCTCGCGCAAGAGAAAATCCTGCTGAAACTCCGCGCATGTGGCCAAGGTGTCCTGTAACGGTTGCACAAACGGTTCGCCGGAGTCTTGTTCGATGACGGCGGCATGGCGGATGATGTCAGACAGCGCGCGCATCGCAGGCACGGCCACCTCGCCCGGAACAATCCCCGTGTGCCATTTCGCCTCGAGCAAGGGAAACATCGGCAACAGCGCAAGAAACTGGCTGCGGTCGATGCGAAACGGCTCGTTTTCTCGCATGATGTCGAAAATCTCCGCCACTTGTTCGGGCAGGAGAGCGGCATGCGCCTCGTTCGAGACAAATGCCTGGGCCGTGCTCTGCATCATGCGCCGCGCCGTAACCGCCATGATGTTGCCGCCCTCGCCGATCATGTACACCGGTTCGTGGGTCAAGGTGAGCGAGGCCATTCCGTCCGCCACCTCGGGAAGGGGCAGGGGGTTGTTCGAAACATCGGCCAGTTCACGAACCGTTGCGTCACCCACGCGGACGTCCAGTTCGCCTTCCTCCCCCTCGCTCCATGCGGCGATCAACCAATCACCGTCAAGCCGGAATACGAAGGCGCGAAACGGAGAGGAGACATGTAGCGGGCCAATGGGGACCGCTCGCGTGATGCGGCGCGCAAAGGCGCTGAGAAACACGTACGCCTCGCTCACATCGTTTTCCGAAAACAGCAATTCCCCGTCGATGTCGGCCTGCGTCACGCCGTACGCCGTAAAGGTCAGCAGATTTTGAATCAACTCGGCGCCATGGTCAGGCCCCTCCCCGGCAATGCCGCGCCCGAGCACATGCAACGGCAAACGCTCATGCCCTGAACGCTGAGCGGCCTGTTTGAACGCGGAAAGCGCTTCCCCCGAAGGTGCGTCATCCCGGTACGCAATGGCTGGCACAGCACGGCCCGCCATCGCGTTCAACGAATCAACCAGCGCCTCGGGACTGTCCGCAACAAGCGCAAACGGCGCCTGCGCACCGTGACCCTGAAACGCAGCCGCTACAGCCGCCACCTCGTCAAGGGCCTGGTCGGGAGCCACAGCCCAATGCTGGACCCACTCGCCGTGCTCGCCGATAAGCGTCCGCGCCGTCTCCGGAGAAGTGACGGCCAGATCCACGAAGACGCCGACCCCGATGCCAATGCGGTGGGCCGCCTCGATCAGCGCATCAAGCTCGCGATGGTCCGCAGGAAAACACACCTTGCCCAGGGGCAGGTCACGCATGGCCATGAGCACGTACCGATCCGGCACCCCGTAGGTCGCGCCGACCGGCGGCCGCGCCATTGTCACAGGCCGGTCTATCCGGCAAAACGCATGCGACGATTCCTTGAGGTCGCCGTCGGCGTCGATCCTCACCCGCGCGACATAGCGGCCGCGCGGCCCCGCAACGTCCTCGAGCGGAATCCAGCGGACGCCCTGTGCACGCAAGACGAACGTTTCGTCCACCGCCGTTTCTTCGGCGCCGGACGGATCCTGGATGGTTACCAGAACTTCTGCTTCCATGTCGGTGCTGCTTCGAAGCTCGAGCACCAGCACGTCATCGACATACACATGCGGAATGGGCTGGTCAGGAGCGATGGAAACCGTAATCTCCGCCGCCCCGCCGCCAGCCAGGCCCAGTGCGACAGCAAATAGCATGGAAAAGCGCAGCATAACGCCTCAAAGTCCTCTCAAGAAGGGATTCGTCGCCCGTTCATCCCCAATAGTTGTCGCCGGACCATGTCCCGAGTACACAATCGTCTCATCGGGCAATGGCAGCAGGTGGGTCCGGATCGAGTTCAACAGTTGTTGATGGTCGCCGCCCGGAAGGTCGGTCCGGCCGATCGACCCCTGAAACAGTACATCGCCCGCAAACACCCTGCCGTGGCCCACGAGCACGACGTGCCCCGGCGTGTGTCCCGGCGTATGGCGAACCTCGAACGCCAGTTCACCCACGTAGACTTCCTCGTCATCCTCGAGCAACACGTGCGGTTCCGGCGAAGGTGCAGCCGAAAAACCGAACATCAGACCCTGCTGTTGAATCGACCTCAGTAAAGGCAGGTCGTCTTCATGAAGCAGCAGTTCGCTGCCGGTTTCCTCGAGCACGGCCGCGTTGCCCGCGCAGTGGTCGCAATGCGCGTGCGTGTTCACAATGGCGCGCACGCGATACCCTTCCACCGCGGCCAGCAGCACCGGAGCGGCCTCGCCTGGGTCGATAATCAACGCTTCGCCCGCACTGCGCACTACATAGCAGTTCGTCATGAACGGGGTCAGTGGGAATATGTGAACGTCCAAGGGTCTCCTCCTGCAAAGCACACCGCACCACCACGCCGGACCACGCACCATAGATCCCGCGCCCGGGGCCCGCCCGGCGCAGCACCCTGTCAAACCCCGATGCTACCGCCTGAGCAATCCACAGTCAAGAAATCACCCACAGTGGATTCCCAAGTAAATTAGAATAACGGGACACCTTGAGCCAGACAAATGAATAGCCCCCATGAAAAGCCACCGTGCCTCATCAACTCGGGCGCGGCTCGTTTGGCACGCCTGAGTGCGCAAAAACGCGCGTTACCCTGTCTTGCCAGTTGAAACGTCGGGCACGAAGGCGGAACATAGCAGCAATCGCAAAACGCCGACTGTCCGATTCCGGCTGAACCAGGACAACACTCGATTGAGGCATCTGTACAGCAATCCTGGCGCGTGTTACACATAAGGATGGAGTTTCATCCATTTTGCCTGGATTACAGGACTGATCAACTTGTGCAAAGCACATGGGATGAAGAGAATACCGATTAGTCCGGACATTCCACAGCTTGTAGCTGGCGGCTTTGCGCCTCTTGACGTGAGGCATAGGATTTTGACCCAAGGGGTGAGATCGGTGACCGCAAGATGTGCCAGCCGACCCCTATTGAAACCAGGACAGATGTGCGAGAAAGATGCGAGAATTCAACCTCGGGCACGCACGGGAGGCATGATAGACCCATGACAACGATACGCAACTTGGATTACGAGTGTTATCTGGA
>SLSB01000250.1 GCA_007130675.1 Candidatus Hydrogenedentota bacterium
CTCTCGCACGTTTCCCGGCCAGTCATAGCTGTGTAGGGTTTCGGTGAAATCTTCGGCAATGCCTTTGACCTGGCCGCCGCGCAGCGCGCACTCTCTTGCCACAAAATACCGCGTCAGCGGATCGATGTCGTCCATACGGTCGCGCATGGGCGGCAGGGCGATCGCCAGCGAGCGCAGCCTGAATAACAGGTCTTTTCGGAACGCGCCCTCCTCGGCTCGCTGGTCGAGGTGTCGGTTGGTGGCGGCCACGACCCGGAAGTCGCTCGACACCTCGTTTCCCGCTCCCAGCGGCCGGAAGCGGCGTTCCTGGAGCACACGCAGGAAACTACCCTGGATATCGAGGGGCATATCGCCGATCTCGTCAAGGAAGAGGGTGCCGCCGTCGGCCTGCTTGATAAGGCCGGTCGTTCTCTGGTCTGCTCCGGTAAACGCGCCCTTTTCATGGCCGAACAGCAGCGAGCCAATCAGGTGGGCCGGGAGAGCGGTGCAGTCGACCACGACAAATGGTCCGGTGGCGCGGGCACTATTTTCGTGAATGGCTTTGGCGAACAATTCTTTGCCCGTGCCGGTTTCGCCGGTTACCAGGACGCTTGCGCCGCTGCCGGCGGCTTGCGCGGCCATGTCAAGGCAGACACGAAAATTGTGCGAGTGTCCGACCAATTCGGGTGCATGAAACGCCATGCGCTGTGGGTTGGCGCTGCGGCTTTCGCGGTACTGCAGCGCGCGCAGCAACGAAAGCATGATGGTCTGCACGGAGGACTGTTTCTGGACGTAATCCCACGCGCCGTATTGCATGGCCAGTTCGGCGCTTTCGGGGTCACTGAACCCGGTGATGATGATGACCTCGGGGGGCTCGGGGCAGGTTTTCACTTCGGGCAAGACATCGAGGCCGGAGCCGTCGGGGAGCTGAACGTCCAAAAAGACCACGTCATAGAGATCGCGGATGAGCTGGCTGCGGCCTCTTGCCAAAGTGTGCGCCACCGACACGCCGTGCCCGGCGCGTTGGAGGTGCTCGCCCAACATGCCGCAAAACTCGGCGTCGTCATCCAGGATGAGAATCTCGGCCATCTGCAGTTATTTCCCCCGTTTTGGTCGCGTCAAGTTCTTCTCGCACGGCGGACACGATTCTTCTTTTGTCGGCTGGTCCGCACAACACTCTGCGAAACCCCGTCTTGCGGGCTCTTTCCCGGGTCGCGGCGTCTTCGTCCGCCGCGAACATGACCATTTGCATGCCGGGTCGTACGACGAGGGCTTCCCCCCCTAATTCTAAGCCAGTCATGCCGGGCATCGCAAAACGGGTGAGCAGAAGGTCGAATCGGTCAGGGTGTGCGCGCAACGCCTCCAACGCCGCTGGGCCGTCGGTCCGCGTGGTAACGTGACAGCCTTGTTCCAGGAGCAGTCTGGCAGTTTCACTCCGTGTCGTGTCGTCGCTGTCGGCAAGGAGGATCCGTCTGCTGCGTGCCAGCAGTTGGTCTGTGTCGGGCGCCGCGCCGCGCCTCTCGAGTGGAGGCACACGCGGGAACTGCACTTGCACCGAAAACCCTTCGCTGTTTTGATCTTCGATGGTCATCGTTCCGCCAAGACGTTTCGCCAGCCGTTCGGCTGCAAACAAGCCGAGACCGGTGGCGTCGCCTTGCCGCCGGCTTGCCGAGAACGGCGCACAGGGGGCCTGGCCTTGGATTTGAGCAGGCGTTGGGCCGGTATCGTGGACGCGCAGTTGGACGCATTCGCCGGTGGCGTTGGCGGACCCCTGTTCAGGCGGCTCGCAGGCGGTATCCGAGGGGTCGACGCTTACCCTGATAACGCCGCCCGCGGGACGCATTGCCTGCCATGCCTGGATGCACAACGTCAGCAGCAGTTGGCGCAGATCGCCGGGATTTGCCGCGATGGAGTCGGGCGCGTCGGTCGTGTCGATCTCGAGTTGAATGCGGTGCGGCAACAGGTCGCGCAGCATGTTTGCTGTTTCCCTCGCAAAACGGCCCAGACTAAGTGTCTGGGAGGGCTCGGGAGGCGCCTGGCTCATTGTCTTCATGGTCTGCATCAATTCAAAGACGTGGCGGCAGGCTGTTTCGACTTTCTCGAGATGGGCCCGGGACTCGGCGGGGCGGGCTTCGAGGGAGGTGGAGATTAGATTGGCATATCCTGCGAGTGTTGCCATGATGTTGTTGAGGCGGTGGGCGAAGCCCGCATAGAGCGCGTGGGCAACTTGCGATTTATGCGCAACGAGAAGCTCCTCGTCGTATTCGAGCATTTCCGGGGCGGCGCATGAGACGACAAGGCAATGCTCGACCGAGCCGGCTGCATTCTCGAGGGGCGCACCGACGGCTTCCATCTCGCACACTTCGCCGTGCTTTTTGTCGACGGACAGCCCGCCCCGCCACACCTTGCCGCGGGATACGGTTTGCCACATCTCATGGAATTGCTCGCCGCGGCACAGGCCATGCATGCGGAGGTTCCCGCCAGCGGCATCATCGGGCGTCCAGCCCGTGGCGGCTTCGAATGCAGGGTTGATGTATTCGAGCTCGCCCACGGCGTTTAGAATGGCTACGGGTTCGGCTGCGCGGTTCAACAACGCCTCGATGCGCTCGCGTTCGGCGCTTGTTTGCGCCCAACGCCATAAACTCGGCCGCAACCCGTCCTGCCCGGTTTTGGGGGGGTCGTCCAGGGCGTGTAACAGTTCGGCAATCGGCCAAACAACATGGATAGCATCACTCGAACACTTCATATCTGCACTACCTTGAAATGACGGATCAGATCGGACATGCTGGTGGCAGCTGCGACTGGTGCGCCACCTTACGAATAATGTCCATCACGTCCGCATATGTCAATAGGCCTTGTCAGATGCCTTGGCTTGGATGCGTTGGAATATCATCTCTTGAAGGGTTTTGTCGAGACGCCGGAATCAGTTCAGGCCGACGTTGTCCCCAGTATATGCCGGGCTGTTCTCGGTCTTGTAATCTGTTGACAAGCAGCGCCGGATGGTGGAATAGTTAGACAGGCGGCGGTCGTCCATGGTACAAGTTATCGGGGACCCTGCGGAGTATGCGGGGCAATGCGACGCATCGGAAGAAAGTTCTGAGGCATTCCGCGGTAGAAGCGCGAAGCGCCGCGAAAGGATTGCGCGTATGACACTGCTTCAACAGCTGGGCCTTCCTTGGATTCTGGCGGGTCTGCTTTTGATTCCCTATCTTCTCTGGGGCGTGTATTTGCTCAAGCTGCGGTTTCGGCACCATGCTGAATTGAGTGTCGCGGCCGAAGCAGCAACGTTTCTTGGCTTGATTGTCTTTCTTATAATCCAGTTGGGCGTTATCAGCATGTGGCTTTCCCATTCGCCGCTGGCGTTTACGGTAGCGGTGATGGGTCTGGTTACTTCGCTGCTCGCTATGTATGGTCCCATGTTGATGTCGCTGGCGTCTCATATTCTAGTGGACGCCGTGATGCCATCTGGATCGCCGGTCAGCCACGTGCCGAAGTATGGGTCTGCAGAAGGTTTCGAGCAGAAGGGGGATTATGAGGCGGCTGCCCGCGAGTATATGGCGATTGCGCGTATGTTTCCGAAAGAGGCGAAAGCTTCGTTGCGCGCCGGGGACAACTTGATGAAAGTGGAGCGCCCCGAGGAGGCGGTATTGTGGCTGAAGCGGGGGTTGAATTATGTTTCCGAAGCCGAGGAATCGCTGCGTGTGGTCAACCGAATCGCGGAGATCTATCTTCGCCGTCTGGAGCGTCCGGACGAGGCACGGGAAGTGTTCGAGTTATATTTGGAGCGCTTCCCCGAGGCAGAATATGCGGACTCGGTGCGCAAACGTCTGGCCCGGATGAGCACTCCCCGGCAGACACCCGATGTCGGGGAACCTGAGGACTCCGCTCCGGAGAGTGGTCCTGCTCTGTTGCCCGAAGGCCCGTCGTATCTTCCGGACGATTAAGACTCGGGGGGATTCAGGGAGTTGGGGCGTCTTCGTAACGTGTTGGGATGACCAGTCTCGCCCCTCCTGCGCTTCGCGCGATATCGATGGCGCGGACCACACGGCCAAAACTGGCGCCCTCATCGGCGCGTAACACGAGCACGGCATCTGGCTCATCACGTAAGAGCATCACGATAGACTCGCGCAATCCGGTTTCATCGACGCGTTGCTCGCCGAAGAAAAACTCGCCCTCAACCGACACGGTAATCTCATGTGTCTCAACCGTCTGCTCTACGGCGCTTTCGGCATGCGGGAGGGTTACGTCGATACCGAGGTGTTCGCGGAACGTGGAAGACACCATGAAGAATATCAGCAACAGGAACATCACATCGATCAGCGAGGTGATGTTGATGGTTGGGCGGCGCCGAGGGCGTCCTCCGAATGCAGAAGCCATAGATTCTCCGTCAGTCCTTCGAAAGCTGGTTCTCTTGCTTGGGTGTCTCTTTGATTCCGACCCTATCCCCGCGCCACTGAGGCACATGACGCTATCAGCGGGGGGGCGCTTGTTGCGTTGCTATAGTATACGCAAGCCGAGGGTTCGGTCCAGATTCTCTGGCTCGCTGTAGGTGCAGTTTGGTAATGTTCGCCCCGTGGGCAGCGCAGAAATGTCCTCTTGGGCCACGTTCGGGGAGCAAGCGGATGGAATTTCGTGTGCGCACAAGGAGGGTGGAAAGTGTGAGGTTGGCAGGTGGCATTGAGCTGGGGCAAAGGTTCCGAGAAGACGCGGCGGCTTATGGCGATTTGCGCGCGGCCAGATTCCTTGCATAAACGGGCGTGTGTAGTGTATAAGCATAAAGAACGTTGAGTTATGGCCGGTAATCACCGTAATTCCATTAAAAGCCTAGGGTGAAAAAGCGTATAATTTGATTTATTCATTAATCTCATTTGCGTGTGCCGGCAGGGATGGCATTTTTCTTGCTTGAGAAAATGTAGAGCGATGCTTTTGGGGTAAATGGGCCGTTCCGGGGTCGTGTGCGACAGGCCTATGGGCGGCGAGTCCTTCTGGGGAGGCACCATGTCAGAGAACGCCATTGCAAACGAGATAGAGCGGCTTTCAGAAGCGCTGGTGCTTGCCGAACCCGGAGATTTGCCTGCACTCGCCGATATTCACACCATGCTTCAATCGCTTGGCAAGCTTGCGGCCGAGGCCGGGATATCGGGGCTTCCCGAAGCTGCCGCGGGTGCGGCCGACGCCGTCGAATCGATTATTCTGGACGAATTCGAGAATCCGGCAATCGCGCTGGAGAATGTGGGCCGGGTGGTTTCTGCCGCACAGCAGATTGTGCGCGATGGCCGCGATCCCGGTGAAGTGGTGTTTCCCCGGGAATTCAGCACCGGGCCATCGCTCGGCCGCGGGGCGGAGTCTGCTCGCGCAGGTGATGCCGAGCAGCAGTCCACGGAGAGGCTGTCGCGCGGCGAGCTGCTCGCGGCATTGCCCGCGCACATCGACGAGAGTATTTTGGGCGATTTTCTTGCCCGTCAGCCGGGTGTGCTGGATGATATTGAGCATCTTGTTCTGGGGCTTGAAAAAGGAGTGGACGAAGACAAGCTGCAGGAACTGCGGCGGTTGATCCACACGCTTAAAGGCGAGGCTGGCATGCTTGGCCTTGCCGATGTGGAGCGGTTGTGCCATACGGCTGAAGAAGCGCTAGGCGAAGGCATACCGTCTGGCTTGACCGATCTGCTGTTCGAGATACACGATTGGCTTGGCCGTATGTTTGCAGCGTATTCCGGCAAAGGGGAGGCGCCCGAGCCGTGCGATGCTATCCTGCAGCAACTTGCGAGATTGACCGAGACGCCGGCTGGTGGTTGCACGGCCGAAGTCAGCGAGCCGGCCCTGCCTGAGCCGAAACCGCTCGAGGGCGACCCTGACCTGCTTGGCGAATTTGTTTCGGAAGCCAAAGAGCATCTGGATAACGCCGATGTGCATTTGCTCACCATAGAGACCAACCCCAAGGACGACGAGGCTCTGAATGCGGTATTCCGTGCATTCCACACCATTAAAGGCGTCTCTGGGTTTCTTGCGCTCGAGCAGGTGCAGTCGCTTTCGCATGAGGCCGAAAACCTGCTCGATCGGGCGCGCAAAGGCGAACTCGTGCTCGAAGGCGGCTATATCGATATGACGTTCGATTCCGTTGATCTCTTGAAGCGCCTTATCGACCATGTCGCGGATGCGTTGTCTTCGGGTGGCCCGCTCGCGGTGGAGCCCGAGGTGCCGGTACTGGTGAGCCGGCTTCAGGCAACGCTTTCGGGGGCGCCACCGGCAAGAGCGGAAGCCCTGGATGCCGAGCCCGGCGAGAAGGTTGGCGAGTTACTGGTCAAGCAGGGGGCTGCGTCTCCGGGGGCCGTTGAAGAGGCCGTGTACCAGCAGTTTCTCGAAGTTGAGCCCGCGAAACTGGGTGAGATTCTCGTGTCGTTAAACATTTTGAGCCGTGCGCAGTTTGACGAGGCACTGGAGTTGCAGCAGAAGCGCAACGACGGGGCCAGAGTTGGCGAGATTCTTCTGGAACTTGGCGCGTTGACGCGCGAGGACCTTGGCGAGGCCCTGCGCCATCAGGAGCGGCCCTCGCAGAAACCCAAAGTGGGCGAATCGCTGGTGCGTTCAGGGGAGGTTCCCGCAAAAGAGGTGGCGCAGGCGTTGCGGGCGCAGCAAGCTCAGCGCACGGTCGAAGTGCGCGAGACCGTCAAGGTCGACTCGGACCGGCTCGACCGGCTGATTGACCTGATAGGCGAGATGGTCATCTCGGAATCCATGGTCAGCCAGTTCGTCACGGCGAATCTTAATGGCACGTCGGACGTGGTGCGGCACTTGGGCCAGCTTGACAAGATCACGCGCGAGCTTCAGGAAATGGGCACCTCGTTGCGCATGATTCCGGTGCGGGCCACGTTCCAGAAGATGGCCCGTCTCGCGCGCGATGTTGCCAAGAAGGCCAATAAGAAGATCGAGTTTGTCATGAACGGCGAGGATACGGAGCTGGACAAGTCGGTTGTCGACAAGATCGGCGACCCGCTCGTACACATGGTGCGGAATTCTGTCGATCACGGCATCGAGTCCGATGCCGAGGAGCGGATAAAAGCGGGCAAACCGCCCGAGGGGCGGGTCGAACTGCGCGCGTTTCACAAGGGCGGAAACATCTATATCGAGATTGAAGACGATGGGCGCGGATTGGACCGCGAGGCCATTCTTGCCAAGGGCATCGAACGCGGCCTGGTGCGTGAGGACGAACCGCTGTCTGACAGCGACATCTGGAAACTTATTTTTAAACCGGGATTTTCGACGGCTAAGCAGGTCACCGACGTGTCGGGCCGCGGGGTCGGCATGGACGTGGTGCGGCGCAACATCGAGAGCCTGCGCGGCCAGATAGAGATTACGTCAAGGAAGGGTGAGGGGTCGGTGTTCAGCATTCGTCTTCCTTTGACGCTGGCGATTATCGACGGCATGGTGGTGCGTGTGGGCAAAGAGCGCTACATTCTCCCGACGCTGTCGGTCGTGCGCTCCATTCAGCCGAAAGCCGAGGACCTTTTCACGGTTGTCAACCAGGGTGAAATGCTTTCCATTCAGGGCGAACTCATTCCTATGTTTCGGCTGCATGAGTTGTTTCGGATTCCTGAGGCCGAGCGAGATCCTACCAGAGGGCTTGTGGCGGTTGTAGAAGATGGGGGGCGCCAGGCGGGCGTGCTTATCGACGAGCTTCTCGGGCAGCAGCAGATCGTGATCAAGTCCCTTGGCGAGGCCATGCGTGGTATCGGGGGGATTTCCGGCGGGGCCATCATGCCGGACGGGCTCGTGGGGCTTATTCTTGATGTTGGCGGTCTTGTGAAGTTGGCCGTTTCACAGTGATAACGGCGTTTGTGGAAGCAGAGCCGTGACCGTGGAGGATATTACAGTGACGCATGACGTTGGCGAAACAGAACAGCATTGTGAGGCGGCAGCCACAGCGGGACAGTATCTCACGTTCAATCTTGCGAGTGAGGTCTACGGCCTCGAGATTCTCAAGATTCAAGAGATTATCGGCATGATGAATGTCACCATCGTGCCCAAGACACCCGAGTATGTGCGCGGCGTGATAAACCTTCGCGGAAAGGTCATTCCCGTGATCGATCTGCGCAGCGTTTTTGGAATGCCCTCCAAGGAAGATACTGAACGCACGTGCATCATTGTGGTGCAAGTGCGTGCCGGCGGCGGCGAGCGAACAGTGGGCTTCATCGTGGATGAAGTCTCCGAAGTGCTTCACATCGCCGCGGAGCAAATGGAGGCGCCGCCGTCGATAGGCACGAGCGCGGACAACGATTTTATCTTGGGCATGGGCAAAGTTGGCGAAAAGGTTATCATGCTGTTGGACGCGGACAGGATACTGGGCGAGGCTGCTTTGCAGAATGTTGCGATTTCTGGCGAGGAGGGGCTTTGAGCCCCTATCTGGGTAATCACCTGTGAATCAGACTTCCAAACAGAGCAAGCTGGATATTCACCTGCGGGTGAGCGATGATCGCCTCGCCGTGCTGTTTGAAGGAGTTGTTCCTGACCTGCACGACGAAGCGCAGTGCGATTCGCTTGCCGCGAGGCTTGCCGATGAGCTGGCCAGTCTGGGTGTGGACCAGATTCCCGACATGGCTGAGCTTGTGTCGCGTTTGTCGGGCGCCGAGCCGGATGAGGGTGGGCAGGTCAAAGACTTCGTCTTGCTTGCGGGCACGCCTGCGGTTCCTCCGAAAGACGGGTTTATCGAATGGGCGCGCGATTTTTTCAGTTCCGGGTTTGTTATTGATGAAAAGACCGGGACGATGAATTTCCGCGAGCACACCGGTGACCCGTCGGTCGATGAGGACGAGTTGTTGGGCCGGATTCACCCGCCCGTTCCGGGAGAAGATGGTTGCGATGTTCTGGGCACCCGTTTGCCCGCGGATAAGCCCAAGCCGATGCGGGTTCGTTACGGTGCAAATGTCAAGGTAAGTGACGATGGCAGCGAGTTTTTCGCGGCAAACAAGGGACGGGTGCGGCATTCCAAGCAGATGGTCAGCGTGGACCCGGTCTACGTTATCCGAGGCAACGTGGGCTTGGAATCGGGCAACATCGAGCACCCCGGCGCTTTGGTTGTTGAAGGCGATATCGAGGCGGGCGCCGTGGTGCGGGCAGCGGGCGACATCGAAGTGTCGGGCATTATCGAGGCCGCCGATGTCGAGGCGGGCGGCAGCCTTCTCGTTCGCCGCGGCATTACTGGAGGCGAAGGCCACCGTATCACGGCGGGTGGCCGGGTGCAGGTGCGGTTTCTGGTGGAAACGGAGATTGAAGCAGGTGACGATGTTATTGTCGAGAGTGAAATGGTGAATTCGCGGGTTGTGACCAAAGGTTCGTTTATCATGCCGGGCGGCCGCCTGGTCGGGGGCAGTGTGACCGCGCAGGGGAACATTCGTCTCCGGCAGGCGGGAAGTGAAGGCGTCGTTGCTACGCGTCTCGCGATCGAAGTCGACCCGGCCCTCGCGCATGCCATCGCTGAAAAAGAAAATGAGATGAAGGCCATACGAGACAGTCTCAAGAAGATCAAAGACACTCTTGCGGCCATGAAGCGGAAAAAAGACGCGTTGAGCTCGAGCGCGCGCGAGGCACTTGCCAAGCTGGCGGGCAATATTTACGAGATGCAGGCTACGCTTCAGACACTCGAGTCCGACCGGCAGGAACTTCTTGCACTCATGCGCAATCGGGGCCGCCCGCAGATCGTGATTGAGGGGGTCGCGCATCCCGAGACGACCTTCGACATTTACACCAACAGATTGCGCCTGCGGGAAGCAATCATGGGGCCAATGCGGGTGGTGGCAGGTCGTAATGGCCTCGAGTTTCAGCCTGTTGCTGGATCTTCGCCGCATTCTCGATAAAGAGTCCGCAGCTTTTGTTATACGGCGTGCGGTCGGCGCTCGAGTGAGGGTCGGCCGGGCCGAGTGGAAGGAGCAGGTGGTGGGCGCGCGAGGCAGTGCGTAAGCGCCTGGCAGTGACGCACTGGACACGCGCAGAATGGGGAGTTCGAATGACATGAAAGTGGAATATATCAATCCGTTTATCGAGAGCGTCGTGGAGGTTTTCGGCACGATGCTCGAGACGGACGTAGCGCGCGGTGACGTCGGGGTGAGCCGGTCGGGCTCCAGCAACCCTCGCGATATCATGGCTCTCATCGGTTTGAGTGGTCCGGCCCGGGGCACGGTGGCACTGTCATTTCCTACCGCTACCGCTCTTGCCCTTGTGCGCAAGCTTCTGGGCATGGAAACTGCTGTTGTGGATGACACGGTGTCTGACGGGGTGGCCGAGATAGTCAATATGGTGGCGGGATCCGCCAAGGCCAAGCTTACCAGTGGAGGCGGCCCCCCCATCGATTTGAGCCTGCCCACCGTGGTGCGCGGCAGGAATTTCGAAGTCGAGTATCCCACGAAAAGTGTATGGCTCGAGGTGGCGTTTCAAAGCAGTTTGGGCGACTTCAGTCTGCGGGTGACGTTCGAGAAGATTTGATGCGGGCAAGGTAAGGAGTGAATCGATGAAAGCTCTTGTTGTGGACGATTCTGCTGTTATGCGGAAAGTGCTTATCGGGGCGTTAACGCGCGCGGACATTACCGATGTCGAGCAGGCGGCTGATGGGCAAGAAGCGGTAGATGCCGTCAAGCGCGGCGAGTTTGATTTGGTCCTGATGGATTGGAACATGCCGAACATGCTGGGTATCGACGCGCTTCGTGAGATGCGTGCTCTCGGGAAGACCATGCCCATCATTATGGTCACAACGGAAGCGGAAAAAAGCCGCGTTGTCGAGGCCATCAAGGCCGGCGCCAGCAACTACATTGTCAAGCCGTTTGAACCTTCCACCATCGTTGCGAAGATCCAAGATGTACTCAAATAACACGTGTGAATTGCCAGTGCCTGTGTGGCGGATAATGCTCGGTGAGGTTTGGCGAACGCCCAATGACGCAAGATAACCACAATAGCTACTATCTCGAGCCCGGCTATATCTACTTCAGCAAACGCAGCGTGACCGTTCGTACGGTCGTTGGCAGTTGTGTTGCGGTTTGCCTGTGGGACAGGAATCGCCGTTACGGCGGGATGAATCACTTCGTCCGCCCGCGCGTGGACAAACCAGAAAAAGCCACTCCGCATTACGGGAACGTGGCAACCGCGGCTCTGGTTCGCATTATGGAAGAAGCCGGGTGCAAGCGGGGTGATTTGTCCGCGCACATTGTGGGCGGGGGCTGTCCGGAGGGTCTTCGGCGCGACACGGTGGGCAATGCGAACGTGCGTGCGGCCCGCGAGGTGCTCTCGCGCAAGGGCATCAAGATCGTTTCGGAAGATGTGGGCGGTCATGTGGGTAGAAAACTCGCCTTCAACTCGGGAACCGGTGAATTGGCTATTCTGAAGACGCAGAAGATCCGTCAAACGGATTGGAAATAGGGGCATGGCTACGGTGCCCTCATGTCAGAACGGAACAATGAACGCGCGAACGTTTGAGAAATTTCGTGAGGTGGTTTACGCGCGCAGTGGCATCAGTCTTGGTCCTCAGAAGGCGGCTTTGGTGTCCGCGCGTGTGGGCAAACGCATGCGCGCGCTGCGCCTTGAGAACCACGAGGATTATCTCGATTACCTCTTACATGACGAAACGGGCAATGAGCTTGTGCAGTTTCTCGATGCCATCTCGACGAACGTCACGAGTTTTTTTCGGGAACCCAAGCACTTCGAATTTCTTGCCGAGACGTTGCGCAAGTGGCACGCAAAGGGACAGAAGCGCTTCCGCATTTGGTCTGCGGCCAGTTCAACGGGAGAAGAGCCGTATTCGATTGCCATGACGGTGCTCGAAGCCCTGGGGAGCCGCGGCATGGATGTGCGGGTACTGGCCACGGACATTTCGACGCGCGTGCTCGAGAGTTGCCTTTGCGGCGAATATGAAGCAGGGAAACTCGACACGGTCCCTGAAACGTATCGCAGCCGCTATTTCGAGGTGTTGCGCGACGGGTCGGCCACGCGGTTTCGTGTGCGCGAGATGTTGAAAAACCTTGTTGTGTTTCGCCGGTTGAATCTTTCCGAACCGCCCTTTCCCATGAGAGGGCCGCTCGATGTGGTGTTTTGCCGCAACGTGATGATCTACTTCGACAACTGTGTGCGTGGCCGATTGCTCGATGAGGTGTACCGGCTGCTGAAGCCTGGAGGATATCTGATGGTGGGACATGCCGAGAGTCTGACCGGCATGATGAGCGAATTTCGGACAATTCAGCCGTCCGTTTATGTAAAGCGGTAGTCATGTCGGGGAAACGGGTTCACATAGGCGCTACGGAGAGCAGGGGGAATTGTGGCGCCACCTGTCCCCGGCGAGGCCGCGTGGGCAAGCCGAACGGTAATGGAGATCGTGCGTGAACATAACGATTGGCATTTCGGAGATGAAAGCCTCGAACACGCCGGGCGAGGTGCTTGTGACCTATTCGCTCGGGTCCTGCGTAGGGCTTTCGCTTTACGACCCTGTCGTGAAAGTGGGTGGCATGGTTCATTGCATGCTGCCGCTTTCGCGGTTGGATCGCGAGAAGGCGCAAGCCAAGCCGTGTATGTTCACCGATACGGGGGTGCCGACACTCATTCGGGCTGTGTTGGACCTTGGCGGCAGCCGGACGCGGCTTATCGCAAAAGTCGCGGGCGGGGCCGCGCCGTTGCAAGACAATGGTGTATTCAACATTGGCGAACGCAATTATGTGGTATTGCGCAAAGTGTTGTGGAAGAATGACATTCTGATCGCCGCCGAAGATGTGGGGGGCACAAAAGCGCGCACCATGTATTTGCACGTGGACTCGGGCGTCACGATTATCAAATCACAAGGACAGGAGGTCGAACTTTGAGCAGGCGAGACGAGATCCTGGCCAGCGTGACTCAGGCTCCTGCGTTGCCGGTTTCGGCGGCACATATTCTTCCGCTCCTGCAGGACCCTGATGTCGGGGTGTCTGAATTGCGGCGTGCGATTGAATTTGACCCTGGCCTTACCTCGAACCTTCTCCATATGGCCAATTCAGCCTATTTCGGGGGCCGCGGGGAAATTGGGAATGTCCAGCAAGCTATTGTCAGGCTCGGGCTGAAACGAGTGTTTAACGTTGTGATGGCCGCCTTGGTGGCGCCCATGGCACGGCACCCTGTGCAGGGCTACGACCTTTCGGCGGGCGCGTTACTGAAACAGTCGGTGATGACAGCCATCGTCACCGAGACGATGTCCGAGGCTTTCGACATCAAGATTGATCCGTCGTCATATGCGTTCACGTCTGGCCTGCTCCACGGTATCGGTAAGATTGTGCTGGGCACGTTTGTGGAGGTTGATGTCGAGGCCATCTTGCAGCTTGCGTATCAGGAGAAGTTGCCGTTTCATGTTGCCGAACGTCAGGTGCTGGGCATCGACCATCCCGAGGCCGGCGCCGCGCTTCTCGAACAGTGGCATCTTCCCGCCGGGATCGTCAACGCGGTCCGCTGGCATAAGGATCCGGACTGCTTCGATGGCGATCGTCTGGTGGTCAACCTGGTGCATCTGGCTTCTCACCTTGCGGGGGAAAGTGGGATCGGAGCCGGTCTGGATGGGCAAAACTATGCGGCGGCGCGCAGCGCCCTCGAGCAATTTCCGCTCACCCCCGCAAAAGCGGAATTGATCGTGCTCAACTCGGTGACGTCGTATGAAGAGCTGGTGCGGCACTTCCCAACCAAGATGGAGGAATGAACAGTCATGGCGCTCAACATCCTGGTCGTCGACGATTCTGAAACGGTGCGGGCAATCATTGGAAAGACCCTCAAACTCGCGCAGATACCTATCGGTGAACTGCACAATGCGTCGAACGGAAAAGAGGCGCTGAATGTGTTGCGCGAACACTGGGTTGATCTGGTTTTTTCGGACATCAACATGCCCGTCATGGGCGGCGTAGAGATGATCGAGCAAATGTTTTCCGACGATCTCTTGAAGTCCATCCCGGTGATTGTCGTCTCGACCGAAGGCAGCAAGACACGCATCGAGGAACTCAAGACCAAAGGTGTCAAGGCCTACATCCGAAAACCGTTTACGCCCGAGCTTGTGCGCAGCGTTGTAGAAGACATTTTAGGAGGTTTCGATGAATAACAGCCAGCCGGCGGAACATCGCCAAACTCTGATTCAGGTTCTGAATGACGTTCTCGAGCAACTGGCCTTCATGTTTGGAGAAGAGGTCGAGCCAGCGGAGCTGCCAGCCCCCGGCGGGGTGTGTGTGAGGGCCGAGATGGCGTTTGCCGGGCCCATGAATGGTAGCCTGACGATCGCCGTTACCGAGGAGATGTGCCCCGAGATCGCCGCGAACATTCTGGGTGCTGAGCCGGATGACGATCGTGTCATGGAAAAAGCCCGAGATGCGCTCAAAGAGTTGCTCAACATCACCTGTGGGCAAGTTCTGACGGCGATTGCGGGCGAGGAACCTGTGTTTGATTTATCGGTTCCGCAAGCTGCTGAAATCACGCCGGAAGAATGGCAGGCCATGGCCATGGCCCCGGAGATGGCAGCCGTATTGGCCGACGACTACCCGGTGCTGATCTGCTTGCGCATCGGCGAATGAGGTGTGGGCCTTCGCGCGTCGACGGGTAGAATCGCTGCAATCCGGCTCTCTTGGGGTGCTGGGACGCGCGATTGACCGCGCTGTTTTGAGCCGCACGCGGCCGGGCAGCACACGATGTGACCTGCACGGCCGGATGAAACGAAGGGATATGGGATGACACATGCGCCGGGCGGTTCGGCAAAGGACGCAGGCTCGAAGATCAAGGTGCTTATCGTTGACGATTCAGCGATGGTGCGTCAGGTCCTCACGCGTGAGCTGGCGCGGGATCCCGCCATCGAGGTCGTTGGCAGCGCGCCGGATCCTTATGTGGCCCGGGACAAGATTGTTACCCTGAAGCCCGACGTTCTTACACTCGATATTGAGATGCCACGCATGGATGGCATTACATTTCTTCGTAAACTCATGAAGCATTACCCCATCCCCGTGATCATCCTGTCTTCGCTGACGCAGAAGGGCGGCGAGCTCGCACTCGAGGCGCTTGAATGCGGGGCGGTCGAGGTCATGTCAAAGCCTAGTGTCGCGTATTCCGTGGGTGATGTTTCCGTGGCGCTGATCGATAAGATCAAGGCCGCGGCGCGGGTTCGGCCCGAGAAGAGACAACCGGTGGCGCGCGCGTTACGCGAACCCACACAGCAAAGGCTCTCGCTTACCCGCACGACGAACAAAGTCGTTGCGATTGGGGCCTCGACGGGCGGCACGGAGGCGTTGGCGTCGTTGTTGAAATCTCTGCCCTCCAATGCCCCGGGGATCGTTATCGTGCAGCATATGCCCGAGCATTTCACCCGCGCGTTCGCGGAGCGCCTCGATACGCTATGCGCCATCGAGGTCAAAGAGGCCACCGACGGTGACATGGTGTCAACAGGCAAGGCCCTTATTGCTCCAGGGAACTATCACATGCTCTTGCGACGCTCGGGCGCTATGTATTTCGTGCAAGTCAAGAGCGGGCCGCTGGTTTCCCGGCACCGCCCCTCGGTTGACGTGTTGTTCAAGTCGGTGGCGCGGTTTGCCGGGCGCAACGCCGTCGGCGCGATTCTCACGGGTATGGGGGCCGATGGCTCGCAAGGCATGAAGGAAATGAAAGATGCGGGCGCGGCTACCGTTGCGCAGGATGAGGCATCGTGCGTGGTATTTGGGATGCCCAAGGAGGCGATAGCGCTCGGGTGCGTGGACCATGTGCTGCCGCTGGACCGTATTTCGCGTAAACTCCTCGAGCTTGTGTCATACGAATGACCCCTGCCTTTCTCGAAAGCAACTACAGCCCCGGCAATTTATGCGGCGGAGTCACATGCACATAGTTACATATACATAACTATGTATTGAGTCGCGCTGGGCACTTTTCGGGGTGTGTGGATGCTATTGCCGAGGCGTTATCCGGTCGGTATGTTGTGGAACTCGTGTGCATGCCCATATTTGCGCAATCCAGGGATCTTCGGGTACACTTAAGTGTGTGAGAGGGAGGGGACCCGCCCGGGTCAAAACTGAGGTGCGAGACGTGCACACGTGCTGTGTTTGTGTTGCAGATAGTGACGAAGCCAGTGGCAGTCTTCTCGCCGCCGGCCTCAAATTGAACGAATACGAAGTCCGTGTGGCTAAAGAAGTTGCGGAGATTATTCGCGAGTGCCGCCGAGGTGACGTTCATGTGCTGGTCTTGGACGCGCACCTTGTCGGGCCGGACTGGCCGGACTTGGCACGTCAGCTCAAATCGGAGAGGCGGACCGCCGAGCTTGTCATTCTTCTTGCTTTGGACAAAGAGGCTCAGGAGCGGTTTTCGGTTAAGGATGCCCTCTGTGTCGAGGATTATGTCACGAAACCCTACAATGTGCCGATGGTCATGATTCGGATGGAGGCAGCGATGCGCCGGAAGTTCGACGGTAACTGTTTCAACGATCTCGAGGATCCGCTTGGCGATACATCGTATACCGACGAACTCACAGGGTTGCGCAACCGCCGGTATCTTCTTGAACGCCTTCAGGAGGAAGCCGAGAAAGCGCACCGCTATAACTTCCCTGTGTCGTGTGTGGTGTTCGATGTGGACGATGTCGAGGCGCTCGACGACGAACTGGGTGCGGTTTCGCTGGATGACTTGATGGTTGAACTGGCGATGGCCATGCGCAATCAAAGCCGCACGTTTGACATCCTCGCGCGGTACGATGGCTCGATGTTCGCGGCGGTACTGCCGCACGCCGATCTCGATTGCGCCACCCACTATGTCCATAAGATTATCGACGAAGTCGACAGTACGACTTTTGCCGACCCGTGCGCCCCAAGTAAAACGCGGTTGAGCGCGGGTATCGTAGCGTGCCAGAACGGCAGCGCCCGTGGGGCCGAGGCGGTTCTCGCGGAAGCCATGCAGAGTCTGCTGGCGGCCCAAAGCGCCAACGGGCGGCGGGTCGGTGCCCGCAACCTTTCTTCCGCTACCTCGTGAACCGCGCCATTTTCGGCCTCGATAGGGCCATGTCTTACTTGCCGAGTCGTGCGAGCGCCTTTTGGCCGATATCGGTCCGGTAATGTGCGTCTTCGAAGCGGATGCGCTCGACCGCGGCATAGGCGTTCGCAATGGCGCCGGGAATATCTGCTCCCATGGCGGTTACATTGAGAACCCTGCCGCCACTGGTGACCAATGCGTCGTTGGCGGTTTTCGTTCCCGCGTGAAACACAATGGCGCCAATTTCCTGCTCGGCCTCTGCGATTCCCTGGATGGTTTTGCCCGTCTCGTATGCGCCAGGATAACCGCCCGAGGCCATAACCACGGTGACGCATGCGCCCTCTTCCCAGTCGAGGGAGAGCGTGCCGAGGGTGCCGTTGCAGCAGGCAAGCAGTACGGGCACGAGATCGTTGTTCATGCGGGGCAGCACGGCCTGCACTTCGGGATCGCCAAACCGGCAGTTGAATTCGATGACTTTGGGGCCTTCTTCGGTGATCATCAATCCCGCATACAATACCCCGGTGTAGGGTGTGCCCGCTTCCGCCATGCCCTGTATGCAAGGGGTGAGGATGGTGCGCGAGATTTCGTCGAACAGTTCGTCGGTCACTACCGGTGCGGGCGAGTAGGCGCCCATGCCTCCGGTGTTCGGCCCTTGATCGTTGTCATAGACAGGTTTGTGGTCTTGACTCGATGCCATGGGGAGGACACTCGAGCCGTCGGAAAACGCCAGGATCGAGGCCTCTTCGCCAAATAGACACTCCTCGAGCAGCACGCGGTGGCCCGCTTCGCCGAAGACTTTGGACTCCATGGCCATTCGGATGGCCTCGATTGCCGTATCTTCGTCGTGTGCGACGGTCACGCCCTTTCCGGCAGCCAGTCCGTCGGCCTTGATAACGATAGGTGCGCCTTTTTCGCGGATGTAGGCAATAGCCGCTTCCGATTCAGTGAATTCGGCGGATTCCGCGGTGGGAATGCCGCAGCGTTGCATGACCTCCTTTGCGAAGCTTTTGCTTGCTTCAAGGCGCGCGGCTGCCGCGGTGGGACCGAAGACCATAAACCCTTCTTGGGCGAAGTGGTCGGTGATGCCTTTCGAGAGCGGGTCTTCGGGGCCGACAACTGTCAGGCCGATTTCCTCGTGTTGGGCCAGGGCAGAGAGCTTGGCGAATTCGTTTACGCCGATGTCGACGCACCTGCCCATTGCGGCCATTCCCGGATTCCCCGGCGCGCAGATCACTTCTTCGACGTCGGGACTCTTAGCGATCTTCCAGGCCAGGGCATGCTCGCGCCCGCCGCTTCCGACTACCAGAACCTTCACGTTTCAACCTCCTTGTTGCAAGCTAGTCACGATTCCATTCTAATTCGGTGTGTTTGAGATAATTGGCCACAATTTGATCGTAGCGGGCGGCGCAGGCAAACGCTTCCTGGGCGAGGCGGTGGCGCGTTTCAAACGTGAGGGCGCCTTCGTGGGCCCGCAGTTCGTGCATGATGGCCGGATAACGCTCCGGATTTACCACCACCCCGACGTAGCGGAAATTCTTGGCTGCCGAGCGGATCATCGACATCCCCCCGATATCGATCTGCTCGATGATTTCTTCGGGAGTGATGCTGGGTTGTGCCATGAGAGACTCGATCGGGTGCAGATTGACAACCACCAGGTCAATCCATTCGTACCCATGCGCCTGCAGCTGTTCAAGGTGCAATTTGTTGTCGCGCACCCCCAGCAAACCGGCGTGAATCTTGGCGTGCAGCGATTTGACTCGCCCGTCCATCATTTCCTCGACGCCCGTGAAGTCTCGTACATTGATCGCGGGGAGCCCCGCTTTTTCGAGAACCTTGAGGGTTCCCGCCGTGCTGATGATCTCGACATTGAATTCGCACAACACCTGGACGCACTCAACCAGGCCGGTCTTGTCGTGGCAACTCACAATGGCTCGCTTTATCGGTGTCATATAGCGCACTCCTTCCCATCCCCTCGAATTTGCGGGCGTGTCGCCTCGCCCATGCAACGGGGCAAATATAGTACTTGAGTTTGAAGGAAAATAGAAGAGTTTTTTCGAATTCGAAAAATCGTGTGGCTGCCATGCCTTTTTGGGAATGCGGCGGTCCGTCGAAGTTGGAAAAGGGGAGCCTGCCCGGATCGCGGCTTGCAATGGGGGCAATGTATGCAATTGAGCGCCTGCGCATGCTGTGGGAGACCTGGAGGCGCATGAATTTTGCGCATTGAAGTGCGTGTTTGGGGCAGGTATACTAGTATTCCCGATGGTTTCCACGCCGCGCTGGAGGTCCTCTCTGAATCACCTGGCACAGGGTACAGGGTTTACGCGATGAGCGATCAATATATTCGAGATGCCCGGGCGTTTAGCCGCATGATCCGCCGTATCGAGCGGTCTGGCCAGATTCTGCTCACTCTGTGGATAAGCGTTTTGGTAGCACTGGGTGTGACATGGCCCCAACCCTACGCGCGCGTGTGGGAACTCATCTTGCTTCAGATCGTCGCGGGCCGCGCCGCGAGCGTCAGCAAGGGCATAGCGATGGGGTTCCCGAGGCCGTTCCTGCTGGTGCACTGCACCCTTCAGGATATCGTCATTCTCTTGTTGTTGTATCCGCTTCTGGTGGCTGGCTACCGGTACGCGGTCGAATGGCGTTTCGTCGGTCCCACCATCGCGAACATCCGCGCGACCGCCGAGCGCCACAAGAGCAAAGTCGCTCCATTCGGTGCGCTCGGCCTGTTCGTGTTCGTGCTGTTTCCGTTCTGGAGCACGGGCGCTTTGGCCGGCGGCCTCGTGGGCTATCTGCTGGGCATCCGCACGCGATGGGTTTTCTCGTCGATCATCATCGGCAACTTCCTGGCGGTAGGCCTCTGGGTTTGGTTCTTCGAGAGGATGTTCCGGTTTTCCGAGACGCTCGGCAGCCGAATGTGGCTGATCATCGTGCTCTCGATCATTGTTATTGCGGGGGTGGGCCGGGTGGTGCGCATTCGGAGGTGGCTCAAGAATCCCGAACCGTTAGAGAAAGACCCCGAGACACACCGCGAACATACCGGTTCCGAAGAGCCTGATTCCGAGTAAGTGGGCCTCTGTTCCGCCATCTCCGATACCCCGAATCCATTCGAGCGGTATGTCCGGGTGGTGGTTCCGATCGGACAGAAACGAGCGTGTTCCACCGGCGTGAAAGCGAACCGGCCCGGTCTTCTCGAGAACCGGGCCGGATAGGGTCTTGAATGTGGTGGCGCTGGTGTTATTCCGCGGGCGCTTCGACAGGGATTTCCGCCGGTTTGACCTTGAAGAACACCCAGAACAGGGCGCCGACGATCAGTGCGATGAACGCAGGCACCAGCCATATCGCCTGCCAGTTGCGAGTCGCCTCGTCGGTAAACATGTCGACGACCATACCGGAAAATCTGGCGCCCAGTGCGTGGCCCAAACCAAAGGTGACCAGAGCAATGAACCCTTGCGCGCTGGCTTGAATGACTTTCGGGGCCACTTTCTCGACGTAGACCTGTCCCGCGATGAAGAAGAACGCGAAGCACAGGCCGTGAAGCAAAATGGACAGATACCACATGAAAATGAGCGTTTCGCTGTTGCCGAAAGCCAGCAGGAAATAGCGGACTGACCACGCAAGCATGCCGATCACCAGTATGGTCTTGACCCCCATCTTCGCGAAGAAGTATGCAAGCAGGGCAATGAATATTGCTTCCATGAACTGCCCGCCCGTCATCTTTGCGGCTGTAAATTGCATGCCGCTCTCGTTGAAGAACAGATTCGCAAAGTTGAAATAGAACGAGGTGGTCATGCTGATGAGCAGTGAAGCAATCACAAAGACCGTGAAATACGAGTCTTTCATCAGGCGCAATGCCTCGATGCCCAAGATGTCGCCAACGGTGACCTTCTTGCCTGCGCCCTTGGGCGGCGTGTGGGGCAGTGAGAACGAGTACAAACCGAGGAGCAAAGACGCCACCGCGGCGATGCGCATGGGAATACTGGTCGGCTCGATACTGGCGCCGCCAATCGAAACAAAGCCGACAAACAGTCCCACAATGATCCAGCCGAGCGTCCCCATAGCGCGAATCAACGGGAATTCTTTCTCTGAATCTGACATCTGATTAAAGGCAATGGCATTGACCAGGGCCACGGTTGGCATGAAACAGAGCGCATAGGCGAGCAGCACCCAGAAGAACATGAGCGGTTCGGTGATGGTGCTGACCCAGAACATCAATACGGCGCCAACCAGGTGCAACACCCCGAGCACATATTGCCCCGGGAAGAACTTGTCGGCGACCATTCCCACAAAGATTGGCGAGATGATCCCGGCTAACGCCATTGTTATATAGGCATTGCCTATTTGGGCGCCCGTAAAGCCTAAGTGCCCCAAATAGGTGCCCATCGGCACAAACCATGAGCCCCAAATCAGGAACTCGAGAAACATCATCGCGGACAGTCGAACGCGCGTCCCTGTGTTCATGTCAGTTCGCCTCCCTCTGCGGTTAAGCGGGCTGGGAACGGCATAACAAGAGTGGACGGAGAGTACTGAGTCTCCTCATCTCCCACGATTATCCCCCTGTGACCGGCCAACCCTTTCAAGTGCTGTGCTTGTCGCGGGATCCTAGCCAAAAGCATTAGAGCGGGTCAAGTTTTGAGCGCCGGCGCTTTCGTTGCCAGCGGACAGAATATCGAGCACCTCCTCTTTGGGAAGCGTCTCCGTTAGAAAGCGTCCAGGTTGTCCGTTTGAACGCTATTGGCCTGCTGCCGTTGCGACCACTTCGACGATCTGGCCGGGATCGGCGTCAGGGACCGCCAGCCATAAGATGGCGCTGAAAACCACGAGCGCAACTGCGATGGCCACGGCCGCCTTCATGCTCTGGCGGATAGTGGCCTGCGCGGAGAGCTTGCCAACGAGCATGGGGACCAACGTGGCGCCGAGAAGCCCAATCGCGAAAATCCAACTGAATACGCTTCCCGCTATGCCAGCTTCAATCGAAGCGCTCTTGAACTGGGTAACGCCCACCACCATTGGGAAGATCGGACCAAAGATGAGACCCGTCAACAGTGTCCCAGTAACGCCGGCTTTGGGAGTTTTTGCTACCACCATGAGGGTGATCGAGCCGATCGCCAGCAAACCGAGTACAGGCATGATCGGAGCCTGGTACTGCGGTTCCAGACCAGTAACGATCAGCAGAATCGAGGCCAGAATGCGGCCCACGATCAGCGCGATCCAGAATCCCGCCAGCCCTTTGTTTGCCTGCTCATCCGTAAGCTTCTGGTCTTTCAAATAGGTGCTGACAAAACCACCCATCGACGCCTCAAGGCC
>SLSB01000098.1 GCA_007130675.1 Candidatus Hydrogenedentota bacterium
AACTGGTGCGCTGTTTGCTTTGGCCAATTTCGCGCCCAGACCCAAGCGGATCCCGAGTTTATGCGTGCGCTGTGGCACAGCATCTATCTTCAGGCCGAATGGCTGCTCCGGCATCTCGAAGCCCATCTATTGGGGAATCATCTTTTTGAAAACGGGGCCGCGTTGGCGTTTGTGGGCAGTTGTTTCGGCGGCGCGGCCGGGGCCAGGTGGCTCGAGGAGGGCCTGCGTATTCTCGATCGCGAGATTCCCGAACAGATCTTGCCCGACGGCATGCATTTTGAACGGTCGCCCATGTATCACGTTCGGATCACCTACCTCTTGCGCTTGCTTCAGGACACCGGTAATGATGCTCTGTGCGCACTCGTCGCAGAGCCGCTCGTGCGAATGCGAAAGGCCCTTGCGTGCCTGTGTCACCCCGATGGTGGCATCGCTCTCTTAAATGACAGTGCTTTTGGCGTTTATCCGGAGTCCTCCGCTTTGCTTGAGGGAGATTGCTCTCAAGCCAATGGCGCCTGGGCGCTTCCGGATGCTGGGTACTATGGCTGGAGGGGAGATGACGGGGCCTACATTGTGTGTGATGCCGGGCCGATTGGTCCCGATTACATCCCCGGCCATGCCCATGGCGACATGTTTTCGTTTGAGCTTTCGCTGAAAGGGCAGCGTGTTATCGTAGACAGCGGTGTTTATGATTATGTGGCCGGGCCCATGCGTGAATACTGCCGCTCGACGCGCGCACACAATACGGTCGAGATCAACGATGCGGACCAGTGTGAATTCTGGGGCGCTTTCCGGGTGGGGAAGCGAGGCAGCCCGCGGGAAGTCGAGTGGGATGCAGATTCGGACGGGTTCCGGTTAAGCGCGTGGCATGACGGGTATGCCCGGCTGCCCGGGGGGCCGGTACATCGGCGAACCATACAGTGGGAGGCCACCAAGCGTTTGGTGGTGTGTGATCAGATACGTTCTCGCCAACCAGTTCACACGGTATCGCGACTGCATTTTCATCCATCATGTGAAATCGAGCGTGTGGATGCGCATAATGTTAACGTCCGGTTCCCGGCTGGGCAAATTCAGATTGTGCTTGAAGGAGACGGGGAGTTGCGCATGGAAGACGCGCATTATTGTCCGGAATTTGGCCGCAGGGAGCCCAATATTGCCCTCGCCTACGCGGCTGACGGCACTGAAATTGAGAGCCGTTCTACGGTTCTCTTGGCATGAGTGGCATGCGCATCCTATTTTTTTCGCACTATTTTCCCCCGGAAGGAAACGCGCCTGCTACGCGTACTTACGAGAACTGCAGGCGCTGGGTGGCAGCAGGGCACGATGTCACGGTGATCACGTGTGCCCCAAACGCGCCCGAAGGCGTTGTATATGAGGGTTTCAAGAACAGGCTCTACCAAAAAGAGCAGATGGACGGCATTGATGTCCGGCGTGTATGGACATACGTGGCCGCCAACAAGGGTTTTCTGCGGCGCAGCATAAACTTCGTATCATACATGTGCACGGCCCTGTTCTTTTCGCTGTTTGTGAAGCGGCCAGACATCACCATCGCCACCTCCCCGCAGTTCTTCTGTGGTTGGGCGGGGGTGCTCTGTTCAAAGTTGCGCCGAACCCCATTCATTCTTGAGATACGCGATATCTGGCCCGAGTCAATTCTTGCAGTGGGCGCGATGAAGAAGAGTCTCACCATCCGCCTGCTTGAATGGCTGGAATTGCGCATGTATGCCGCCGCAAACCATATCGTGACCGTCGGTGATGGATACCGCCAGAAACTGCTCGAAAAGGGCGTCCCCGAGTCGCGGATATCCATTGTGATGAACGGTGTTGACCGTGAAACCTTTGTGCCTTGTCCTCCCGATGAACGCCTTAAGGAAGAATGGGGACTGCAAGGTAAGTTCATCTGCGGCTACGTGGGAACCATTGGAATGGCCTGCGGATTGAACACCGTCCTCGAAACGGCTCAGGCACTCGAGGCCCAAGGCAACGGCGACGTCGTTTTTATGCTGGTGGGAGACGGCGCCATGAAGGCCGAGCTCGAGGAGAGGGCAGCTTCGCTGGAACTCGATAACGTCGTATTCACCGGACGCCAGCCCAAGGCACAAATCCCGGCGTATCTCTCGATAATGGATGTCTGTCTGGTATGTTTACGCAAGAGCGAGCTCTTCACCACGGTCATGCCCTCAAAGATCTTTGAAGCGGCGGCCATGCGTAAACCCATCATCAACAGCGTTTCGGGCTTTGCCGGCGATTTCATTGAAGTGGCCCATGCGGGCGTGAATATTGAACCGGAGAATCCGGCACAGTTGCTGGAGACGGTGCTCTTGTTGAAGAATACCCCCGAGATGCGCGAGGAATATGGCGCGTCGGGAATGAATTACGTGCTCGCCCATTACGACCGGAGCGAACTGGCCGCAGCTTACCTCGAGATTATTGAAGATATCGCCAACGGATCAAAGGAAACTGCCGACTAATGCATATTCTCGTTGTCATGGGGACCCGGCCCGAGGCCATCAAGATGGCCCCTGTTGTTCACGCGCTAGGAAGGCACGAGCGCGGGTTCCACGTGTCTGTCTGCCTGACAGCACAACACCGGGCGCTGCTGGATCAGGTCATCGAGGCGTTTCACTTGCCGGTCGATTTCGATCTGGATTTGATGAAGGACAACCAGACGATATTCGACATCACCAGCACGGTGCTGACGAAAATGGGCGAGGTGCTCGAGGCGTGCAAGCCCGATGTGACGCTTGTGCATGGCGATACAACCACAACCCTTGCCGCCTCGCTGGCTTGCTATTACAAGCAGGTGAAGGTGGGGCATGTCGAGGCGGGTTTGCGAACGCATGACAAGTTCCGTCCTTTCCCCGAAGAGATGAACCGGCGTTTGGGCGATGTGCTGTGTGATTATCACTACGCGCCAACGGAAGGCGCCAGAGATAACCTGCGACGGGAGAACATCGACGCCGACTCTATTCTTGTGACTGGAAACACAGTGATCGATGCGCTGCTGGAGGTCGCGGGCCGGTCGTATGCGTTTGGTGATCCGCTGCTGCGCGATGCGGGAAAGTCGCGAAGGCTCATTCTGGTCACGGCGCACCGGCGCGAGAGTTTCGGTGATCGTTTTGTTCAGATGTGCACGGCGATGCGCGACGTGGCGGAACGCAACAAAGACGTCGAGATTATCTATCCCGTCCATCCGAACCCCAATGTTCAGAAAGCGGTGCGGCATGTCCTTCACGAACAGGAGCGCGTGCATCTGATCGAACCGATGGATTACGTGCCCTTTGTCCACTTGCTCAAGAGGGCCTATATTGTGCTGACGGACTCGGGAGGCATTCAAGAGGAGGCGCCGTCGCTCGGCAAACCGGTGCTCGTCATGCGCGAAGTCACGGAACGGCCCGAGGCGGTTGAGGCGGGGACGGCGAAATTGGTGGGAAATACGTACGAGGGTATTGTCAATAGTGTGCAGCACTTACTGGATGACGACGCTGCGTACGCATCCATGGCAACAGCGGTCAACCCGTATGGGGACGGCAAAGCCAGCATGCGCATAGCAGACCATCTCGCATCGCGGTAGAAGGGGAGCGAATGAGCAAAATCTGTGTAATGGGGTTAGGGTACATTGGGTTGCCCACGGCCAGCGTTCTCGCCACAAACGGATTCAAAGTATTGGGCGTGGATGTCGGAGCTACCGTCGTGGACACCGTTAATTCGGGAAATATCCACATCGAAGAACCCGGTTTGCACACCGTGGTTCAGGCGGCAATCAATTCGGGAAACCTTCGCGCTTCCTTGACACCCGAGAAGGCCGATGTCTTTTTCGTCGCAGTGCCCACGCCCATCCATGAAGACAAGACCGTCAACATGGATTGCGTAACAGAGGCTACGGAGGCCATCGTCCCATTCCTGGAGCCGGGCAACCTGGTTATTCTCGAATCCACATCGCCCCCCGGCACATGCCGTGATTTGCTTAAGCCCATTCTCGAGCAGTCGGGCCTGGTTGTGGGGAAAGACATCTTCCTGGCGCATTGTCCCGAACGCGTTTTGCCCGGAAAAATCCTCAAGGAATTGATTGAAAACGATCGGGTTGTTGGTGGATACAGCCGGGAATGCGCGGAGCGCGCAAAGGCCATTTACAAGAGTTTCATCGAAGGCGAGGTGTTCATTACAGATGTCACCACCGCGGAAATGGTCAAAGTGATTGAGAACACCTTTCGTGACGTAAACATCGCTCTGGCGAACGAAACCGCCATTCTTTGCGAGGCATTGGGGATCTCCTTTCACGAGGTCGCCAAACTGGCCAACCGGCATCCCCGTGTGAATCTCCACATGGCCGGACCGGGAGTAGGCGGCCATTGCATATCCGTGGATCCATGGTTCTTGATTGAACGTTTCCCCGACAAGACCCTGCTGATCCGCGACGCCCGCGACCGGAACGACAACATGCCTGAGCATGTCGCGAATCAAGTGGCCGCGTTGGTTGCCGACATTCAGGACCCGAAAATAACGCTGCTTGGTCTTGCGTTCAAGGGCAACGTCGATGACGCACGGGAAAGTCCCTCGCTCAAAGTGATCACGCTACTTCGCGAACGGGGATTTAGGGTGGCCGTGCATGATCCGCACGTCAAAAGAAGCCCGATCGAGCTTACCAGCCTCGAAGAGAGTTTCGGGAATTCGGACTGTGCGGTGTTCTTAACGGACCACAGCGATTACAAGTATCTCAACCCGGCCGAGATCTGCAAACTGATGAAACGCGCAGTTGTTTATGACACTCGGAATATTCTCGACCACAACCTTTGGCGAAGAGAAGGTTTTGACGTGAAGGTGCTGGGTACAGGCGCTGAGCCGCCGGCATGAGCCCGCGATGCAACGGTGTCCCGCGTGCCCAATGAGCACGGCAGTTCCGGCTTTCCATACGCGCTGTCCTTCGCTTGCCCAGGTGCTGCCAAGGCTGCCTACCGGTTTCGATGGCGGCGGGGTAACCGAGCGTGTGTCGCTGGCGAAAAGCCCCCAATTTGGATGCCGTTGCACCCTTGAATTAGAATCTGAACTTCGGGACTGCAGGTGATGCGTTCCCGCAGACAGCGTGAGGTCGGGTTGTCTGTTTGAAAGCGAAGCACGAAGACGGGGGTGACCATGAAACGTGCCCTAATCTGTGGCGCTGGCGGGTTTATCGGGGGGCATTTGTGCCAGCGGCTGAAGGATGAGGGATATTGGGTGCGGGGGGTGGATATCAAGAAGCACGAGTACCGCGAGCCGGCGGTCGACGATTTCGTGCTGGGCGATCTGCGGGATCGGGCGGTGTGCCGGCGGATTGTTTCGGATATCCAGTTCGACGAGTTGTACCAGTTGGCGGCGGACATGGGGGGCGCGGGGTACGTCTTCACGGGCGAGCATGACGCGGTGGTCATGCACAATTCGGCCACGATCAACTTGAACATGGCCGAGGAAGCCAGGAAGACGGGCATTGGAAGGGTCTTCTTCTCCTCATCGGCCTGCATCTATCCTGCATCCATGCAGTTGGACCCCAACAATCCCGGGCTCACGGAGTCGGATGCCTATCCGGCCGCGCCCGACAGTGAATACGGGTGGGAGAAGCTCTTCAGCGAGCGTATGTATCTGGCCCATCATCGCAACTTTGGCTTGGAAGTTCGTATTGCGCGGTTCCACAACACGTTCGGACCGTACAGCACGTGGGAAGGGGGGCGCGAAAAGGCCCCCGCGGCCATATGCCGCAAGGTGGCCGAGACGCCCGATGGCGGCGAGATCGAGATATGGGGCGACGGGCAACAGACCCGCACGTTTCTCTACATCGATGAATGCCTGGAAGGGGCGCGCCGGCTCATGGAGAGCAATTTTCTTGGTCCGGTGAATATTGGCTCGGAGGAGATGATCTCGATCAATGATCTGGCGCGGATGGCCATGGACATCGCCGGCAAGACGCTCACCATCCGGCACGTGCCGGGCCCGACCGGCGTTCGCGGGCGGTCTTCCGATAACAGTCTTATCCAGGAGAAGCTGGGCTGGCACCCTGCGGCAAGTCTGGCGGAAGGGATGCGCACGACGTACGAATGGGTCGCGCAGGAGGTGGAAAAGAGAAAGCAACACATCTAGCGTGCGGCTGTTTCGATGCCGCACAGAACCTCGGAGAGGCTCATGTTGTGTGGTTCCACTTCTTGCAGTTGGTGCGCGCTTCCGCTCACACGCCCGGGTGCTGCCAGGGGCCGCGGTAGGGGCGGAGGAGCAGCTCGGTGGCTTCGGGGTCGCCGGTCACTTGGCGTGTCTCGGGATCGTATTCGAGGGTGCGGCCCGTTTGCATCGCGATGTTGGCCAGGATGCAACTGACCGATGAGATGTGCCCCTCTTCGATGTCGGCAACCGGCCGTCCGCCGGTCTCGATAGCGGCGAGAAAATCGAGCATGTGCCGCCGTGAAGCGGGCGCCGCCTGGAGTTCGATGCCTGCCTCGGTGATATCCTCGGGGTACTCCTCGCGCTCGAAGAGCGCCTCTTTGTGAATTGGCTCGCCGCCCCTCCGCGGAATGAAGTCGTAACTGTTGATGCTGGCCTTGAGCGTGCCGTTTTCTCCGTAAAAGACATAGGCCCAGGGATATTTCGGGTCAGGCGCATCGCCCCACGTGCGGTGTTGCCATGCCACCGTGAGGCCGTCGTAATCGAAGCTCGCGATCTGGGTGTCGCTCGTGGTGGCCGCGGATTCTGTCTGTACGAAAATGCCGCCGGACGAGGAAATGCGCTTCGGCCAACCGAGGCCGAGGGTCCAGCGGACGGCGTCGAACATATGCACGCACATGTCGCCGACGATGCCATTGCTGTACTCCATAAACGC
>SLSB01000445.1 GCA_007130675.1 Candidatus Hydrogenedentota bacterium
AGAATCCGCTCGTCTATGTCCAATAAAGACATATGACAACCGAAGCAGCCCGTGAACGGGGCAGTTGCTACTAGTGGCTTCGCCATATCGTCTACCCTTTCCTGTATCGGTTAGCCTGCCGACTGTTTCTGCTCGATATCGCTGCCGATTGGGGTGTTGTCGAACCGCCGCTGCCCCACCGGCACCTTCCACGCGGTGCGCTTGACCCGCAGACATCCGGTCGGACAGGCCTCGGCGGCCTTGTCCACGGCCTCGAGGTCGGTTTCCTTGAGCCCGTGGGCGCCGTCGACCGCGATGCGTTTGTGTGCGCCGCGGCCTTCGAAGCCGAACACCCGTTTGCCCTCTGCGATCGAGGCGCGCGCGCAACGCCCGCAGAGAATGCACCGGTCGCGGTCGACAAACACGTCGGGATGCGTGGCATCCATCTCACGCGGCTGCCACAGGAATGGAACCGTGACGGCCAGCATGCCCAGCCGGTAGGCCATGGCCTGCAGCTCGCAATCGCCGCTGGCTTCGCATGACGGGCAGATGTGGTTGCCTTCGGCAAACAGCATCTCGACCACGTTACGCCGCAATGTGGTCATTTCCTCGGTGTTGTTCTCGATGACCAAGCCCTCGCTGACCGGGTAGGTGCACGAACTGGCGGGCCGGCCATTGATTTTGACCGTGCAGACGCGGCAATGGCCGCCGGGGGCAAGGCCCTGCAAAAAGCAAAGACGCGGGATATAGATGCCGGCATCCTCGGCCGCCTGAAGGACGGTCCGCCCCTCCTCGGCCTGGATTTCCACCCCGTCGATAATGATGTTGACCGTCTTGTCGCTCATCTGTATTACTCCTCCAGGTCGTGAGGCTTCTGCCCGGTGATTGCGCACGCTTCCCGCATGGCGTCTTTGATATCGAACGCCGGGACGAACTGCTCGTCCCTGGTGCGCGCATCGTACAGCGCCGGAAAATCACGCAACGTGGTCAAAACCGGATTCGCCGCCGTCTGGCCCAGCCCGCAACGGCTCATCGTTTTCATTGTGTTGCCAATTTCCTCGAGTTTTTTCAGGTCGTCGGCCGTACCCCGGCCCTTCAGGATCTTGTCAAACTGCATGCGCAGAATCGACGTGCCCGCACGGCACGGCGCGCACCAGCCGCACGATTCCTCGGCGAAAAACTCGAGGAAGCCATCCATGCACTCGAGCAGGTCGCGTTCAGGACCGAACACGATGGTCGAGCCGCCCGTGGGCAGGTCTTCAAAGCAAATGCTGCGTCCAAAATCCTTCGGTGCGACGCATTGGCCCGATGGACCGCCGATCTGTACACCTTGGGCGTTTTCACCGCCCACCATCTCGAGCAGGGCCTCGAGCGTAATGCCGTACTCGACTTCGTAGACGCCTGGCGCATCGCAATCGCCCGCCACGCTGAGCAGCTTGGTGCCCGTCGAGTCTTTCGTGCCAATGGCCGCAAACCAGTCTGCGCCACACTCGATAATGCGTGCGGCGCAACACAGCGTCTCGACGTTGTTCACGGTTGTGGGCTGGCCGAGGTAGCCTTTTTGCACGGGGAAGGGCGGCCGGTCGCGCGGCGCGCCGCGTTTGCCCTCGAGCGACTCGATCAGCGCCGATTCTTCGCCGCAGATGTAGGCGCCCGCGCCCATTTGAATGCGGATGTCGAAATCAAAGCCTTCGCAACCGCACACGTTCTCGCCGAGCAATCCCATGCGGCGGCGTTTGGCGAGCTCTTGCTCGAGATGTGCCAGCAAGTATTCATATTCGCCCCGGAGGTAAAGAAAACCCTCTTTTGCCCCCACCGCGTAACCCGCTATCGTCATGCCCTCGAACATCAAGTCCGCGCGTTCGGTCATAATGACGCGGTCCTTGAACGTACCGGGCTCGCCTTCGTCTGCATTGCAGATCACATAATGCGCATCGCCCTTGGCCTTCCGGCAGAAGTCCCATTTCATGGCCAGCGGGAAACCCGCGCCGCCGCGCCCGCGCACCCGCGACTTGTTCATTTCATTGATGACATCTTCGGGCGTCATGCCTAACGCTTTGCGCAGGGCGGCGCCGCGCTCGAACGGCGCAAACACCACCGACCCTGCCTGGCGAAGGTTGGTCTCGACCTCGTCGATGCTCGAGGCGGTGTGTTCGTGCAATGTGCCCGAGCGTACCGCTTCAACAATGCCCCTGACGTCGTCCGGGCGGATATTCGTCAGCACCTTCCCGTTGACCATCGCCGCCGGCGCCTGGTCTGACATGCCCATGCACGGCGTGTGTTCGAGGCTGATCGCGCCATCCGGGCAGGTTTCGCCGAAACGTGCGCCCACGGCCTCTTCGAAGGCCTTCGCGACGTCATCAGCGCCTTTCATGCGCTCGACCACGGCGTTGCACAGGCGGACCGTCGTCTTGCCTTTCGGTTCCCGCGCGAAAAACGCGAAGAACGACGCCATATCGCGCACTTCGACCCGGTGACATCCCAGCGCCTCGGCTATCGCGCCCACGATATCTTCCGATAAATGGCCCGTTCTAGCGTGCACGCCGCGCGCAATATCCATCAGGCGCGTCTTGTCTTTGCCGAATGTCTCGACAACCTCCTGGACGACTTTCTTGTACTCTTCACTCATGCTTACCGGCCTCCACCGTTGCGATACTACCGCTCCCGGAACATAGTGGCATTCTATGGCTTATACAGCTTCTGCTAAGACGAGGGAAATGGGGGAAAGACTGAATCCACCGTCCAATCGTGAACTTTATCACAATTAAAACCCCATTGCAAACTTCACACGCGCCCCCGCATCCGCGTACACTGTAAACGCAGGCAGCCGAAAACAACCGCGTCAAATGGGCGCCTTCCAGAAAGGATGCGCTATGCGAAACAGTGCCGGAAAACCAATAGCTGGCGTTCTTGCCGTAACGGCCCTCCTGATAATTTCCGCACGAGGTGCATCGGTCGAGTCTGACGCCTCCAGCGACCCTGGGCCGATGGTCGGGTTCAACAGCAAGGGCACCCTGAACACCATCGAGCAAGTCGAGATGCTGCGAAGCGAGCTGCGCGCGCGCGAAAACGCGCACCGGCTGGTCTTGCGTGTCGATGGCGGAACCCGCTCGCAACGGACGTATCCCGCCGACTGGACCGACGAGATGTTGCAAGAATGGGTCTCGATCCAACAGGAATTTGGCTGCAAATTCATCCTGAATCCCAATTTTAACGATACGCCGCAGAGCCAGTTCGCACTTTACCAGCGCTGGAGAGCGGCGGGCGCTGAGTTCTTTCTCGTCGAGCTGATGAACGAGCCGTACTTGCCGAAATTCCGGAGGGCGCACGACCACCCCCAAAACATCAGGGCGCGCCGCGTCGAGGTCACGCCCGTGACCGAGTTCATGACCCCCCAGAAGTATATCGAACTGGCCACAGGGTTCGTCCGTGCATTTCGTGGCGAAGGCATTCCCTTTGCCGCGGCGCTGGCGCCCGAAAGAGACGGCAATCCGGGCCGCATCTACGCCGCGTGGAACAATGCCGTGATTGAAGAACTGAACAAACACGCCAATATCCACGCCACGCTGCACCTGTACCAGCGCCCCGGCGAAACGCTTGATCTCGAGCAGATCGACCGGATCAAACAACGCATCGGAGCGAAGCATCTCTACATCACGGAAGCCGGAGTGCTGGGGTACACGGTCTCATACGACGACTTCATCGAGATGGAAGTGTCGCTGTTGGCGGGTATCATGGACCGGCTGGAACCCGAGGATCTCCTGCTCTCCCAAGTCTTGTACAACGACTACAGGAGAACGTATGAAGCCTCATTTCACCCGAACTGGAGCGGAATAACGCCCAAGGGCGCGGCGATACTCGACCTGTTCGGCCTGCGGAAAAAACCAGACCCGCCATCGGATACCGGCGACGTAAGCGACCCCGAAGAAGAGTAGCCGCTCGGTTTTGGTGGTCCTGCAACCGGACGGCGTGGCCGCTTCTACACGCCATATGGTCAAGACTTATTCAGATATGAACAATGTTCGCCGAGTTGTTGATCGGCCGGCATTTTTGTCTTGGCGCAACCTAATCCTATAAAGCATTATTTTACAATGTCTTACATCGATTCAGCGGTTCTGGCATGAGCATTGCACATAAAAAGCAGATGAACAAGGCAATCCGACGCGGATGAGGCCCGTGTAAGTGATGAATGCTGACGCGGCGCGCCGGGAGTCCATGAACTTGCTCTGGGGGAGCAGCCGTAAAAGGGGATTTCGACGAATGAAGACGGAAAAACATGTTGCAAAATGGGTGATGTGCGGCGTTGTTGTGGCGCTGCTTGGATTGGGCATCGCACCCGCGGAAGCGGATAGCGTGCTTTGGGAACAGCAGCCGCATGATGGCGCGGGGACTCTCTGGACCAGCGGCGGCATGGCAGGCCTCTATCATGCCGACGATTTCGTGGTTGACATGGGGTGGCATGTGCAACGCCTGACGTGGTGGGGTACGCTCGAGGGCAACGGTTCACTGCCGGATAGTTTTGATTTTGACATCATGTTCGCGGGCAACGATTATGCCGAATCGTTCTCAGTGAGTTCGATGGCGACACCCACGGGCTTGCAGGCCGATCTTTCCAACGGACACATGGAAGGCCTGTACCGCGATGTCTATGAGTTTTCCTTCGAATTCTCCACCCCCCTCACGCTTGAATCTGGCACACACCATCTTTTCATAGACAGTCCCAACCAAGACTGGTGGTTTGGCTGGGTGTTGAGTGACGAGGGAAACGGCCTGTCATGGGTTACGGGTGATCCCAACGGGGATTGGATAGCACAGGAATACGACTTCGCGTTTCGTTTGGACGGTAGATTGGACGGTAGAGTCGTTCCCGAACCCATGACCGTCAGCCTTCTGGGCCTAGGCATCGCGGCGCTGGTTGCGAGACGCAAGCTGCTGGCCTGAACCCGGCAGAAATCCTCGAGTGGACTGGCGCCGCTGTTTACCGAGGCGGCGCCAGCCCATGCGGCTTCCGGCAAAGTGCACGCGTGGCTCACTGTCCGGTGCATTTGAAAACAGGGCGGCGGGATGCGGATACTGGGGCGTGGTTGAAAAGAATTCGCGTTACATCACTTCTGAATGGATGTCATGTGCAACCCCGCGTGTATAGACTTTGCCCGGAAGCACCTCGAGCGTTGGGAAATCCGCGACCGCGCCGTGCTCGAGGTGGGTTCACTGGATGTCAACGGCAGCCTCCGGCCTATTATCGAGCGTCTGGGGCCCGCGCGTTACATCGGGGTGGACATCACGCCTGGATCCGGCGTGGACGAGGTCTGCGACGCGCACGCGATTCTCGAACGGTACGGTGTGCAGTCGTTCGATGTGGTCATCTCGACGGAACTGCTCGAGCATGTGCGGGACTGGCGGAGGGTCGTCCATGGATTCAAGCAGGTGCTGCGCCCCGGGGGAGTACTGCTAGTGACGACGCGGTCGCGCGGCCACCCCTATCACGGCTACCCGTACGATTTCTGGCGCTATGAACTCGAGGATATGCGGCAGATCTTCGGCGATCTCGATATCGAGGCGCTTCACGATGACCCTACCGAAATAGGCGTGTTTCTCAAGGCGCGTAAACCCCACGCATTTGCCGAGCACACGCTTGATGACATCGCACTCTACTCGATGGTCACCAAGCACCGCACACAGACTCTTTCGACATGGCAGTCGGTGCGGTTTCGCCTCATGACCGGCGGCCGCCACCGCTTCGCCCGAACGCGCTATCTTGTGTGGGACACCACCGCGCGCCTCGTGCCGCGCCCGCTGAAAATCCTCATAAAACGCAAGCTATTGCCGCTCTACGCCCTGTTTAAGAACCCGCCTCACGGGAAATAAGCGCGGCGGGGCGCCCCTATTTCCGGAGCAGTTCGGCGGTCGCGGCCTGGCCGTCAACAACCCCGAATGCGGTCATGTTGACGACAGCGGCTTCGTTCAACCCGCCGTATTGCATGATATGGACAGGTCAGGATTACCTTGATCTTGCCCGGGCTGCCTTCTTTGCAACCCGAGTCTGCGCCTATCCCTCCCGGTCAGGCTTGCCTGATTTGGTGAGATAGTGCAACTAATATCCTCTGCCGTCATCCTCGGGCACATCTTCGGCGGCCCTTCGGAAGCGTGTTACCCGTAGGCGTGTGCATGTGCGGCGTTTTTCCAGTTGACGCCGGAGCTTGGCCAGCCCGCGCTGCGCGGACCGGTGCACTGACGACGGGTGGGTGCCGGTGCGTTCGCCCGCTTCGCGGCAGGTCAGCCCGCGGAAGTACAGCAGTTCGATGCAATGCCGTTCGCGAGCGGTGAGTCTCGACCGCATATGCCTCCGCACCCACCGCAGCAATCGCGCCTTTTCCCGCCCGTACTCGAGGCCGTCGCGTACGTCTTCATCGGTTTCATGCCAGAGGCTGTCCGCTTCGGAAATCACCCCGAATTTCGCCGGATCCATCAAATATTCGTCTTGCCAAAAGCGTTTCTCTTCCGTCATTGCGTCGATTCCTCCTTTGGACGGCGGCATGCCGCCCCGTTTGTGTTCGCAAGGAATCGTCGCATCGAGAGAGTGGAAAAGACTTTTGCAAAACCAGGTCTTTTTCTTTGCTTTTTCTTGGCAGACAGAGCACCGGCGACCGTGGAAATACGGAAGGTTGCTGCGATTCCGGGATATGCCTTGAGGGTTGAGTGCAACGCGGGGCTCTGATAGCCTTGCTATTCCATGAACACCCCTCGGCTTTCGGGGAGTAACCCATGAGGAGATGCCATGATCGCACCTGAAGAGCGCAAGAGAATTTTGGCCAAGACCCGCAGCGAG
>SLSB01000429.1 GCA_007130675.1 Candidatus Hydrogenedentota bacterium
ACTCAGTACCCCCTCGATCACGTGTACGACATCCCCTTGCGCGCTTGCGTGTCGGCCGGACCGCGCAACCTCATGTTCGCGGGCCGCAACATCTCGGCCACGCACATCGCGTTTGCCTCGTTGCGGGTGATGGCCACCTGCGCGGCCATCGGGCAGGGCGTCGGCACGGCGGCAGCCCACGCCGCAAAACACGGTATCGAACCGGCGGATTTGGCCGCGGACCCCGAAACCATGAACACGATTCAGCAACGCCTGCTGCGCGACGATGCCTACCTTATCGGCGTGGTAAACCTCGACCCGAACGACCGGGCGCGCGACGCCAAAGCGTCCGCATCGAGTGCCCAGGCCGGTGCGGGTGCTGCCAACGTGATATCGGGGCCAACGCGCTCGACCCATGGGCCGAAAGGCGTAAAACCCGACCGCGCCGCGCCGGGCCTCCACCGATGGATAAGCGATCCCGAGGCGGGATTCCCCGCGTGGATACAGCTCCATTGGGAAACGCCCGAGCCGTTGTCTGAAGTGCAACTCGTGTTCGACACCGGCATGCACCGCGTCCTGACGTTGTCACACTCGGATGCCTACGTCGATCGCATGAAATGGGGACAGCCCCAGCCCGAGACCGTCCGCGATTACACCATCGAAGCGCAATGCAACGGCCATTGGCACACCCTTGCCCACGTCAACGGCAACCACCAGCGGCGGCGAGTGCATCGCGTGAACCCGCCCGGACCTGTCGCCGCGCTCCGCGTCAACATTACCGCCACGAACGGCCTCGACCACGCACGCATATTTGAGATCCGGGCGTATTGAGGGCCCAACTCGATTTACTTCGGACAAGACGGGCGGCTACCCCAAGTCCAAAGCGCCCTCAAGCACCCGCCCAAAGGTCGAAACAGCCCGGCACACACGCCAGCGCCCGGAGCGCCTACGGCGCGCAAACATACAAGCCCAGCCTGCAGGGCTGGGTCCGATGGTACCCCCACATCCCCGGGCTGAAGGCCCGGAACAACGCAACATCTCCACATCGCCGCCCACTCAGGGACATCCAGCCAGTCTCTCGAGCACGCCGTGTTTGGCGGCTGCGCGCCGCACCCATTCGCCCAGTGCTTTGATGTAAGCCTTGCGCACCACCGGCGCAAACAACACCCTTCGATAGCGCTCCTCGAGGTCCGGGAACTCGGACCGCAATAGCGCCCCCACGGATTCCCACACTTTCGGGCGCGGATTGAGCGCATCCACCCAGATCACGTCCACCTGCTCCCGAGTGGCCGCCTCGAACAGGGCATCGAGAGACGCTTCACCATCAGAAAGAAACGGGAGCAGCGGTCCGAACATGACGCCGGTCTCGATGCCGGCTTCACGGGCGCGTGAGAGGATCTGCCACCGCTCGGCCACGCTCGAGGCGCAGGGTTCCCATAAGGCCGCGAGACCTTCATCGGGGGTAGTGATCGTAACGGCAAGCCGGGCGCTGCCCCGGGCAAGAATATCGAGATCGCGCAAGACCAGAGCGTTTTTGGTGAGGGCGTTGACGCGGAATCCGTGCTCGATGAGAATACGGCAGCATTCGCGCGTGAGCCGCCAAGTCTGTTCGAGCGGCTGCCACCCGTCGCACGCGCTGCTCATGAACACCGAGCCCGGCGCCATACGCCGCACCTGCTTCTCGAGCACCTCGACCGCATTGGTCTTGACATCCACAAACTCGCCCCAAGGCTCGGCATGTGGATGGAACCGCTGCATGTAACGGGCGTAGCAATACGCGCAGCCGTGCGCACAGCCCACGTAGCAATTGAGCGAATAGTCACCGATGCTGCATTTGTTAAGTACCGATTTGCAGGTGATCTCGCGCACCACGGGCTGCGGACCACGGGAAGGCGTTGGCGCGGCGTTGTTCATGCCTCCATGCTACCACCGCGCCCCGACCATTTCGATCTGCCCCCCACACCATGCCTTCTCCCGGCACGATGGAACAGAGAGACCTGTCTTCAGCCGTGGCTATGTCGCGACAAGCGCTTCGACGAATTCGCGGGCCCTTTTCGCCTCCGCGAGAAGATGGGCCTCGTCGCCGGGTTCGAGGCACTCGATCACGAGCGCGCCTTGCGTGAAGCCCCCCTGTTTGAGCCGGGCAAACACTTTCGCGAAATCGACCATGCCGTCACCGGGCGTCACCGCCACATTCCTCGGGTGAATGTAGTCTTTGACGCACATGCCCACCACCAGGCCGTCGACGGTCGCCGCGTCGTCCACGGGGTCGAGTTCGCCATCCGAGTAGAAGTAAATGTTGCCGGGATCGTACCAGATGCGGAAATTGTCGTGGCCAACGGTCTCCTCGACGGTTTTCCGGCACTGCGGACCGGTGGCGTTGAGCCCGCCGTGGGGTTTCACGCTGATGCCAATGCCTTTTTCCGCAGCGTAATCGCAGGTCTCGGCGATGGACTTGTAATACGCTTCGTACAGGTCTTCGTTGCCGATCCCGCCCATCAGCAGGTTCTCGGCTTTGACAATGTCGCAGTTGTCGATAAGCCGGCGCATGCCCGCGATACCGGCCTCGAGCGATTCGCTGACCGGAATGCCCCCGCCATACACCGACGGCACCTTGAGGTTGCGCTGTTGGCATTCCTCGGCAACCTCGAGGGCCTGCTCGGGCGTCGTCTGCTGCGAAATGACAAGACGGGTATCGGACTGGGTCGTCATCAACCCGGCGTAGCTGTAACCCGCCTCCGCGATAGCGTCCAGAGCTACCCGGTAATCGTACCTATCCCATGGCCGGGTGTAGATGCCGATTTTCCAGGGGCCATTGGTGGAGTCTTCCGAGGCGGAGGCCCCGAGGGTGAACGCGGCAAGACCTGCCGCACCAAACCGCGCGGATTGCCCGAGAAATTCGCGTCGAGTTGTCGTCATAATGCACATCCCTTCGTAGTCTTCACTTGGTCCACTGCTTAAGCACTGCGAATCTCGCGATTCTCCGCATCGTAAATCTGCCGCCTGCCGGTATCGCAAGCCATCATCGCCATAAGGGTCGCCACACCGTGCTGATAGCCGGCCTCGATCGATGCGTTCGGGGCTTCGCGGCTGCGAAGGCACTGGAGCCAATCGAGATAGTGGTCCGTGCACTCGACATCCGCGATTTCTTCTGCATCGAACGTGTCGCCTTTCGCGGTGTTAATGCCTTGCGAGGTCAAGACGGGTTTGTAATCCAGGCAATCCAGCACGGCCGTGTCGCCGAAAAACTTGAACGATCTGCCGCTGCCGTTGCCGAAATTGGTCGAATACGACACCATGAACCCCTCGGGATACTCCCACAGCGCATGCACATGGTCGTGGCACGTGAAATTGTGCTCATCCTTCCACGTGTAGATCCCGCCCATGCATGTCGCGGATATTGGGAACTGCGCGCCCGTGATGTAATGCACCAAGTCGATGAAATGGCTGCCCAGCCCCGGTACCGGTCCATCCGAGAAGTCGCGGTACCCGTACCAGCCCGAATACTGCACCGGGTCGAACGGCCGGGGCTCGCGGTCCATCAGGAATTCATCCCAATCCACGTCCTCCTCCTCGACATCCTTGAGAAACCCGTACCAGTAAGGGCGCGCGGCATTGCGGCACTGCTCGATGCGCCCGACGGTGCCGAGCCGGCCCGAGCGGTAGACCTCGCGCGCGGCAGTCATGCTCGGCATGCTGCGCAACTGGGTGCCCATCTGGCAGACGATGTCGTTCTCTTTCACGGCATCGTAGGCCTCTTTGAGCCGCTCGAAGTCCATCGCGATCGGTTTCTCGCAATAGACGTCCTTCTTCGCCTCGGCGGCGGCCTTGAGGTGGGTGGTGTGCTGGTGATCGCACGACGTTATCGTGACCGCGTCGATGTCATCGAGCGCGACCACATCCCGGTACGAGACGAACTGGCGCGGGGCCTGGCCATACATGCTCTCCGCGTCAGCGGCGGCCCGCTCACGGTGGACCCGCCAGGGATCGCATACCGCCGTAATTGCGACGTTCTGGTCTTCTGACCAACGGTGGATGTTGGTCATGAGGGCATTACGGCCGCGGCCCCCGCAACCGATGATCCCGATGTTGATACGCTCATTGGCGCCTTTGACGCGCGCGTAACTCGCCGCGGTCATGCTGACGGCCGCGGTGCCGATAGCGGCGTTACGAAAAAACTGACGACGGGTCGTGCCGTGTGACATGGGAATACCTCCTCTCGAGAACGTGGCTACATCAACCCCCTTATCATACCCATTCACGCACCAAAGTAAAAGTGCCCGAAAATGGACAGCAGGGCGTGCGCTGAATATTCCTCATATGACATAGGTCGTACAGGTCCCATAGGTTTCACGAGGCGTTGAAGAGCCGCGCCACGGCCCCCCCCACCCCTCACTCAGGCGTCTCGATATCGCATAACACGGGCTCGCCCGGGCGCGTGCTTGTTCCAGGCCACAACTTTCTGCCCGGATACAAACTCGTGTTGATGCCGGTGTGCACATCATCGCCCACAACAACCCCGAGTTTGCGGCGGCCCGTGTCCACCAGCTCGCCTTTCACCATCGATTTCACATGGCCCCCGTCATGCCGCACGTTCGCGGTGATCGTGCCCGCGCCCAAATTCGAACGTTCGCCGATGATCGAGTCGCCGACATAACTCAAATGCGGAACGGCAGCCCCGTCGAACAGGACCGAGTTCTTAATCTCGCTGGATTGGCCCACTCGGCATCCGTTGCACAACGTTGCGCCCGGACGCAGCCAGGAATTCGGCCCAACATGGCAACTCTCGCCGATGTACACAGGACCATCAATCACAACGCCGCCACGAATCACGCTGCCCTTGCCAACGTGCACGGGACCCGTCAATTCAGCCCGCGGACTGACCTCCCCCGCGATCTCAGGTTCCATCTCCTGCAACAGGTACTCATTCGCTTCCAGCAGGTTCCACGGATACCCGATAGGCAGCCAATACCCTTCCATCTCGACCGCGTGAAATTCACCCCGCCCGGCCAAGGTCTGAATCGCCGAGGTAATCTCGATTTCGCCCCGTTCAGACGGCGCAGTGCCGCGCAGAACATCGAATACCTCCGGCGTCAGGACGTACGCACCCACGCTGGCAAGGTCCGAAGCCGGATTCTCTGGCTTCTCCACAAGACGCCGCACACGGCCCTCGGAATCCACCTCGAGCACGCCATACAGCCGCGGATCCGCAACCCGTTTGGCCAGCGCTGCGTTGGTGGCATCGGCCAGCCGCCGCAGGTCGTCCGGAGCGTACAGATCATCCCCATTCATGGCAATGAACGGCCCATCCACATAGGGTTCGCACTGAAGGACCGCGTGGCCGGTGCCGAGCTGCTCGGTTTGCTCGACATAGCGCAGGGGCAGGCCCTCGAACGCGTCGCCAAAGGCTTCGTGGACCATCTCCTTGCGGTACCCGACCACCAGCAGAACTTCGTCCACGGCCCCGCGCAACGCATCAAGATGCCATGCCAGAATCGGCTTGTTAAGCACCTTAAGCAGCGGCTTCGGTCGCGTCACCGTCAACGGATACGTGCGGGTCGATTTCCCCGCCACCATGATGATTGCCTTCACTGTACCCCCCTCATAACATACCGTTTCCTATTCTATACCCAGCAGGCGCGCCGCGTTCCCCGACCCGATGGCCGAGCGTTGTCGGGCGGTGATATTGCCCCGCGCAAGCTTTTCGGCGTTCGCCTCATAATTGTACAACGGAAAATTCGTGCCGAAAAGCACCCGGTCTTCCGGAAAACGTTCCATCGCCAGCTCGAGATCCCGCAAACTCTCGTAGTTGGATATGTCGAAGTGAAAATTGTCCGGCAGCGGGGCGCCCACTACATCGGGTTCACCAAAGCGAAGCCCGAGCGCCACCATCCGAACCGCCGGATGGGCCTCCACGAACGCTTTCATAACAGCCGGCTCGACCGGCGGGATGATCTCCCGGTTAAACTGCCGCCGCGGATCCTCGAGCCAGCACTGCACGCACACCACCATGCCACGTTCATCCGCGGCCGCCACCAGCGCGCCTGTAGCCTCATCCAACAGGTCATAACGGTGATACTGCGGATACAAGAGGACACACTTCGCCCCGTATTCCTCGACACAGCGCCTCAGGTCATCCTGCCACCCCGCAAAATCGGGCCGCAGCACCGCCGAAACGAGAAACCGGTCGCGGTGCGGGGCGATCATCCGTACCAATCCGTCGTTTCCGTCCTGTGGGTTCAGGTAAAACACCGCATCCAACGAAGACACCACCGCCCGGCCTACGCCGTGACGATCCATCGCGCACAGAAGTGCATCGAGACCCTCGACAGGACGGTAAGGGAAATGCCCCAGTTTCGCGTTGAAATCTATCATAACCTCAATAAAACCTGCCTCATCCCGCTCACGGCCGCATCCACCGCATAACATTCTCCCCGAGAATCATCCGCTTGTGCTCCTCCGGGATGTCCGCCGATGTCACCTTGCTCATCTGCACCACGAAACTCCGGCCCGGAATGTCCGACCCGAAAAACACGCGCTCGGGACCCAGATGCCGCAACAGACACTCGACCATACCCGCCTCCGGCTCGCCCCCCGAAATATCGACGCACAAATTTGGATATGGCGCGATGATCCGCCCCACTTCTTCCCAACGCCCGCTGCAATGCGCCAGCCACATCTTCAATTCAGGGTGGCGATGTATCCGGTTGATGCCATGCCAGACCGTCGACTCCTTCTCGAGATTGCCCGTGGCTTTGATCCACGTGTGCTGCATCACCGGCACGTCCAACTCCACAATACGGTCGAAAAGC
>SLSB01000471.1 GCA_007130675.1 Candidatus Hydrogenedentota bacterium
ACCGAGGAAGCCGAAACCATCTTTCGCACGGTCAAGACCCTGATCCTCGAAAACGTCCCCGCATCCGAAATTGCCGTGGTCTACCACGATATCGGCGCGGTTGCGGGCGTATTGCGGCCGGTCGCGCGCGAGTTCGGCATTCCCCTGCGCATTTTCGCTCACGAGCCGCTCTCTGCCAGTTCGCTTGCCGCATTTGTGCTGGATGCGCTCGAGGCGGCCGATACGTGGCGCCATGGCGAGATGGTCGAGCTGTTGGCGTCGCCTTGGATGGATGCCGATGACGCATCCGAGACCGAGCGCGGCGCGATTCCGCTGTTGGCCCGCATGGCGGGGATTGTCGCCGGGTACAAGCAATGGACGGATCGCCTCAAGCATTTGCGAAACGGGTTGACCGGTGATACACCCGAGCGCGCCCCGGAACTCACACTGTTCATGCGGCACAATCCGCGCGCGCTCGCCTGTTTGAGCGCCCTCGAGAGGCGCATTGAACGCCTTGCGGGCGCCATCTCGGGCCTTCCCCTGCAGGGAAATCTTGCGGAGTTCAGCCGCGCCGTGGCCGGTTTTATCGAAGAACTCGAGCTGCGCACGGCGTTGCACAAGACCACTTCCAAAGTTGTGCAGGCGCGCGAGCAGGCGGCCCTCGAAACGTTCGAGGCACTGCTGGGACGGTTGGATGCGGGCCTGTTCGGCGGGGGCAACGAGATGACCCGTGCGGATTTCGTGCAATTCCTGCGGCAGGCATGCTGCGTTGAAACCTTTCACGCCGAGCCCAATCCGCGCGATAAACACGGCGTTCAATGCCTGGACGCAAAGAGTCTCCGGGGCCTGCGGTTCCGGTATGTGTTCTTTGGCGGCGTAAACGAGGGGGTTATGCCGCGGAAGGAAAGCGTCAACGCGGTGTATTCCGAAGACGATCGGCGGGAACTGCGTGCGGCCGGGATCCCCGTCGAGTCCCGCGAGGTGCGCGGCGAACACGAGCTCGCGTGGTTCCATCAGACCCTCGACTCGCCTCGCGAACGGATGTGGATTTTGTGGAGAACGGCCACCGCGCAAGGAAAACCTTTGCTGCGCAGTCCGTTTCTGAACGACCTGCTGCGCCTCTTTCCTGATGCTGGTATCGAGCGGCCCCCAATGCGGGCCAGCGAATACTTCCCGCCCCTCGAGCAGGCTGCGTCGGCCCGCGATGTGCTCAACGCCCTGTTTGCAACGAAATCCGGCTTGGTCGAGCCGCTGAAGGAACGCGCCGCGCATGTCGAGCGCGGCGCTGCCATCGAACAGCGCCGCTATAGCAACGCCCCCTTCGACATGTTCGACGGCGTGCTGAGCGGCTCGCCATTCGAGGAGAAGATTGCCGCGAAATATGATGGCGGCCGCGTGTTCAGTGCGACCCAGCTCGAGATGTACCGCAAGTGTCCGTTTCAGTTCTTTGCGATGCGGCTGTTGCACCTGCTGGCCGTGGAACGCCCGGAAGCCGCTTTTGATCGCCGCGAAGTGGGGAGTTTGGTGCACGACGTGCTCGAAGAGTTCCACCGGCAATTCGAGGGCCGCCCCGTGGCCGAGATCCCCGAAAGCGAGGCCCTCGAAGCGATGACGGAATTGGTCAATGATGCCTTTGCCAAGTACCAGGGGCGCTCGACCGTTCTGCCCGCGGGCCTCCTGGCGGCCGGACGCCTCGAAACCCACGGCCGCATGAAACGCTACCTCGAGGTCGAGCGCAAGGACGAAGACAACTGGCGGCCGCGGTACTTCGAGGCCGTCTTCGGAGGAGAAGAGGGTGCATATCCCCCGCTTACCATCGAGACCGAGGCGGGCAAAGTCCAATTGCGCGGCCGCATCGACCGGATAGACGAAGGCGAAGACGGATTCCGCGTGATCGATTACAAGACGGGCTCGTTGTCGAAAACTGAAGACATCAAACAGGGAATTGCACTGCAACTGACGGCCTACGGTCTTGCACTGGAACAGGTCATTGCACAAGGGGCCACCTGTGTTGAAAGCCTGTTTCTTCGGGTGGGCACACGCGAAAAAAAGCGCATTGGCAATGGTTCGCGAGTGTCGTGGGACGTCGCCCACGAGGGTTTTCTTGCAGGCGTAGCCGCCGCGCTGACCGGCATTCGCGCCGCGCAGTATCCGCCAGTGCCGCACTCGGACGACGTGTGTGCCTACTGCGATGCGCGGCGCATGTGCCGGATCGACCGATCGCGTATCGAGCGAAAACAGGAGCAGACCTGATATGGGGTGGACCGACGAACAGCGAGAGGCCATTGTAACCACCGGACAGGATTTGTGCGTGACCGCGGCAGCCGGCTCCGGCAAGACCACCGTGCTCATCGAGCGCGTGCTGCATCTCGTGCGCGAATGCAATGTGCCGCTGGACCGCATCGTGGCGATCACGTTTACCGAAAAAGCGGCGGCCGAGATGAAAGACCGCCTCCGCAACGAATGCCGCAACCACGAGGCTTCGGCGTCGCCCGAGGAGTTGGCGTGGTGGCGAAAACTGGCGCGCGAGGTCGAGACCGCGCGCATCAGCACCATCCATGCCTTCTGCGCGGGGTTGCTCCGGCAGCATGCCCTGGCCTGCCGCTTCGATTCTCCGCTCGACCCCGATTTTGGTGTGGTCGATGAAGCCGAAAGCCACCTCCTGCGCGCCGAAGTCGTCGATACCGCCCTCGAAGAGCTTCTCGAGGAATCGCACGCCGAGACATTGCGGCTGGCCGGGTACTACGGCGTCTACAGCCTCGGCCAAATCCTGGGCGCGTTCCTGCGCAATCCCGTGTCGGCTCACAGGATTCTGACGGACGAACGGTATGCCACGCCGGAGAGTATCTTGACCCGTTGGCAGGAGATGGTGACGAAAGCCTGCCACGCGCGCTTGCTGCATCTCGGTGCCTCGGCTGAGCTTCACAAGTTTCGGCGGCAGTTCGAGCAATTCGACGGTGAGTGCTCGAAACCCGAAGATGGCCGTGAGAGACTTCGAAGGCACGCACTGGTAATGATTCAGGAATTGGCCGAGCTCAAGGACCCAGAGAAAATCGAGCGCCTCATTGAGGCGTATGCCAATCCAAGCGTAAAAGGCACGCTCTCGAAAAACTGGTCAAGCCCAAAGGTCTTCGAGGATATAAAAGAGGCCCAGAACGCATTCAAGGCTTTCCTCACGGAGTATCTAACCCCTGAGCGCAACGAAGCCGTCGAACAACAGTGTGCGGAACTCACCCGCGACGCAGTGGCCTGTTTCCGGGCAGTATACGACCGGTACCGCGATGCCAAGGCCGCGCGAAACGTCCTCGATTTCACTGATCTGATCCTCTTGACGCATGACCTGCTCGAGCAACAGCCCGAGGTTTGCGAGCGCGTTGCCCGGGGCATCGATCACTTGCTGATCGACGAGTTTCAGGATACCGACGCCGAGCAGTACGCAATCGCGCGTTTCCTGAGCAAGACGGCGCATCCCCCCGAGGTGTTTATCGTCGGCGATGCCAAGCAGTCGATCTACCGGTTCCGCGGGGCTGAGGTCGAGGTGTTTGATCGGGCAAAACAGGGTTGCCGCACCATTGGTCTGCACAAGAACTTCCGCACCGTGCCCGAGATCGTCAATTTCGTGAACGCCCTGTTTGCAACTACAAACATTCTCGAGGCCGTCGAGCCGGAATACGTACGCGCCGAAGCCTTTCGCCCCCCCGTAGACGAGTGCCGGGTGCATATTCTCCTGGCGGATGCGCAACTCGGCAAAGATGACGCCGCAGGGCGGCGCGCGCTCGAGGCCGCGATGCTCGCCGATTGGATCGCGATGGCCTGCTCCGGAAATCTCGAGGTCCAAGTTCCCTCCGATGGGAGCGGCCCGCCGCGTCAGGTGACGTTCGGCGACTTCGCGATGTTGTTCCGCGCCATGAGCGATGTGCGCATCTACGAGCGCGCACTGGCTGAGCGCAACATCCCCTACCATGTGCTCGCGGGGAAAGGTTTTTACGAGCGGCAGGAGGTCCTTGATGTGCGCAACCTCCTCGAGGCCGTGGCCGATCCCTGCCACGAACCCGCGCTGCTCGGGTTTCTCCGCAGCCCGATGGCCGGGCTGAGCGACGATGCACTCATGCAGCTCTGCGAGGGACGCGGCCCGGTGGCCGCCATGCTCGAGGAATGGACCCCCGACGGCTTTGTGCAGCGCGAGGCGCTCGAACATGCCCGCACGCTCTTGCGCGAGTTGCGCGCCGAACGAGAGCGGCCCTTGGCGGATTTCGTGCGGTATGTGCTCGAACGCACGGGATACGAGGCCATGCTGGCGGGACTCTTCCTCGGCGAACAGCGCGTCTGCAATGTGCGCAAAGTCGTGCAGCTTGCCGAGGCCTTCGCCGAAACCCGGCGGCCGCGTCTCAGCGCGTTTGTGCGGTACCTCGAAGACATCGCCGCTTCCGAGATTGAAGAAGGCGAGGCCGCGCTGCAGGCCGAAGGCTCCGACGAAGTCACCCTCATGAGCATCCACAAGTCAAAGGGGCTCGAGTTTCCCGTCGTCATTCTGCCGGACCTGACGCGCAAACCCACGGCCAGCCACACTTCCCGGGTGGTTTTCCACCGGGATTTTGGCGCGGTGGCCCGCATACAAGACCCTGCAGCCCCCCAGAACCCCGAACCGCAGATAGCCACGGTCATGATGCGCGACGAAGACGCCAAGGACGCCGCCGAACGCGCGCGCATGCTCTACGTCGCCATGACGCGGGCGCGCGACTGGCTGGTGCTCGGCGGGTCGCTCGATCTGCGCCGTTCGGTCAAATCGCTGTCAAAGAGCCTCCTCGAACCGTTCGAGAACGCATTCAATATCCTCGAAAAATCGGACGGCAGCCGCTTTGGGACCGATGGATGGAGCGCCGGGATACGCTTGAGCACGCAGAACAGCAAGATGCCTGACATGTCGCGGAGCAAGCCAGCGCCGCCCGCTCTGGAGATGCTGTCGCAACGCATCGATCCGGTGCAAGCGATCCCCGCTGCACAACGCACGCTTGCCGTGACCACGCTGGTTCATCACATGTATCCGTCGGACGAAGAACGCCGTCGCGAAGGGGGCAGAGCCCCCGATGCGCTCGATCCGCTGCTGCGGGGAACGCTGATTCACCGGTATTTCGAGCTGTGGGATTTCAAGAAAGACCCACCCGAGATCGACGGTTTCTTGCGGAGAGAACAGCCGATTCTGGCGATTGAAGACCGCTTGCGCGAGGACTTGGAGACCGCCGTGCGCCGCTTCACGGACTCCGAAGCATGGGCGCTCCTGAGCCAGGCCGAAGACATCGAGCGCGAAGTACCGTTTATCCTGCGCGTGGGAGATGTGTTCCTCGAGGGGGTCGTCGACGCTATCCTCGACGGAACCGTCATCCTCGACTACAAGACCGGCCTCGAGGTGGAATCGCGCCGCCGCATGTATGATGGCCAGTTGTGTTTGTACGCCGAAGCATTGCGCCGGTTGCGCGGCCTGACGCCCGAGGGCGCATACATCTACTACGTGGATTCTGGCACGCTGGCCGAGGCCGCCATCTCCGACATCGAGATCGCCACCGTGCTCCGCAACGCCGAAACGGCCGCCGTCGAGTTCCTCAACGAACCAATGCCCGACCAACCCGAGGCATACCTGAAGTGAACTGGAAAATTCCGGCACTCCTGGCAATTATCATGCTCTTGGGGGCGTCGGCGGCATGTGCGGGCGCGTTGCACGAAGGCCTGTTCCGCATCGCGTATCCCGAAGGCGAAGAACGCACCGCCGCTGTGACGCTGGCGGCAATGCAAGACTTTCTCGATCAATGGGGAGACCGACTCGACCCCGGCACCGCCCCCATCATCGTTCACATCTGTGCGACACAACGCGATTTCGCTGCCCGCGCCGGGTTTTCGCCGCCCCCCAAGGTCGGCGGCGTGGCGCACGCCGAAGACGGCATTATCGTGCTCCGTACACCCGGCCAATTGCCCAATCCCCGGTATTATGAAGGGGTGGCGCGGCACGAGCTCGTCCACGTACTGCTGGCGCGCAACACCGATACCAACCGCCTGCCCCGCTGGCTCAACGAAGGCATCGCCATGCACATTTCAGGCGAATACCGGTGGAGCAGCAGTTTTCACGTGGCCCGGATGTACATGGCCGACTCCCTCTTCACCTATGACGACCTCATGCTGAACTTTTCGCTGATCCAGCGCGAGCAACCCTTCGGCGATCTGTATGCCCAGAGTCTCTCGATGACCGCCTATCTGTACAATTACTTGGGCGAAGACACCTTCTGGGAGATGGTGTTCGCGCTGCGCGAAAAAGACTTCCCAACGGCGTTCGCCCAGCACGCGGGCATGACCCCTCCCGAGTTCTGGGAAGTATGGCGGCGCTCGCTGTGGAAAGTTGCCGTAATCTCGTCGGTTGTGTCAGGATTCGGCGTGTTTCAGTTCATGGCTTTGCTGGCGATTGTGGCGTATCTGCGCAAACGGCAGCGCAACCGCAGAACCCTCGCCGCCTGGGACAAGGAAGACGAGGAGGATGAGCCGTTCATGACCGTCCGGGACCTCGAACGCGACAGCGAATACCCCTGGGAACAGGACGAGGGAGAACGGTTGTGAGAGGCGCGCAGGTTTTCACAGCGGAGAGCATCTCCTTATGAAAATGTAGCGCCCGGCCTTGTGCCGGGCGTCCGGAAGTAACTGCAGCCATAAACGCCCGGCATCCCGCGAAACGCGGGACCGGGCGCTACATCCGGAATCGTTACAGCCGCTCTTAGATACAGGAGCCCGGAAATCCGGGAAGGGGGCTTGTTCCGGTTTGTGG
>SLSB01000304.1 GCA_007130675.1 Candidatus Hydrogenedentota bacterium
CTTCGTCCATGGATTCGATAAACCGCATCCCGAGGCCGAAATAGTGCGAGCCGGTCAAGGTTGCCGTACCCTTTTCCGCAGGCACGGTCAATTCCGTCTCCCATGACAGGAGGGAGGTTCCAAATTCTTCGGGATCAAAGACATGTACGGTGCGCTTCTCGGCAAGTAACGGTTCGCCGGACTCCGGGCCTACCCAGTTAAGCCTCTGGACGAACCCCGCAGTCTCGTACCGGGGATGGAGGTCGCCGGCTTCCGCGAATTCCTTCTGCACCTGGGTGCCGGGCGAATTTCCTTCCTGCCAGAAGTCCACGCCGTCCACGCCGACGGCAAACATCAGGGCGTGGTGGTGCAGATGGTCGTGGGGGGCGTCGCGAAGCAAGTTCATGCCGGATGGCGTTCGGAATATCTCGATGTAGGGCTTGTACGGCACGTCGCCAAACCGGTATTCGGCGATGGCGTTGCCGTTTACGGTCATGACGAGGTGCGTGTTGGTGAGTTCCACACCCGTTTCCGCTTGGGCCGGACAGGTGGCACAACACACCAGCACACTTCCCACAACGAAAACGATGCTTTGCGCTATTCTCACGAGTCCCCTCCTTTACAGCCCGCGCCGGTTTCCGAACCAGAGTATAGCCTATCGGGCGCGCATGCAACTATCCTGAATTCCGCCCGGACTGAACACGAAGGCTCATCCGTATAGCTGGCCCGGCGGCAAACGTCTATTTTTGTTTCCGAACGGCCCAATTTGGTGTAGAATCGCTCAGACATAGCTCAAGGGAGGAGCATACAATGGGTGAGTTTCCACGGACCGAGATCGACGGGCTTTCGGTTTCGCGCCTGGTGATCGGCACGAACTGGTTCCTGGGGTATTCGCATACCAGTTTTGCCAAGGACAGCTTTTTGCGTGAGATCATGTCGTCGCGCAGAATCGCCGACATTCTCGAGGTGTTTCTCAACGAGGGGATCGACACGGCCATCGGCCTGATGAGCGAGCAGCACATGCTCGATGCCATCAAAGATGCCGAGGACCGGACGGGCCGCCGCCTGATCAAGATTGGCACACCCAGTTTGGACTATTCGGATAGTCCTCAGGCCGATTCCAACACCGCTCGGATCCTCGACCAGCAAGCCGCGGCCGGCATTGCCGTCTGCATGCCCCATCAAAGCACGACCGACGTTTTGCTGGACCGGCACACGCGTGAGATCCGGCGGATGGACACGTACTGCGCCATGATTCGTGAGCGGGGGATGATCCCCGGTCTCTCCACGCACATGCCCGAGACGATTCTTTATGCTGACGACGCGGGTCTGGACGTTCAGACGTATGTTCAGATATACAACGCCGCCGGATTCATGATGCAGCTCGAGATCGATTGGGTGCATCGCATCATCACGGGCGCAAAGAAGCCGGTGCTGACCATTAAGCCCATGGCGGCCGGACGTCTCATTCCGCTGGTGGGGCTGGCCTTTTCGTGGGCGACCATCCGTGACCAGGATATGGTGGCCGTGGGGACCATTACGCCGGATGAAGCGCGGGAGGTCATCGAGATCTCGCGGGCGCAACTCGAACGGCGCACTTCTGAACTTGAACTCCAGCGGACCCGGAGCAAAGCCGCGGTGACGCAGTAGCGCGGGCGTTTCACCTGACGGTTTGTCCGCTTTACGGAAAGCTGTGGGCGGCTCACTCCTGTCCTGTAGATCTTTGTTTCTTGAAACATTTTTCGAGCTTCTCTTGTATACTTATATGGACAGCAATCCGATGCGGGCTGCAATAATCTGCGTTGGGCAGGATGTTTAGAATTAGGCGCGAAGGATTGGAAACGAGGTTCTCCTTCAGGGAAGGATGCTTGCCATGTGTTGTTCTGTCAGCCGCCAGTGGATTCTTGTGTTTACAGTCCTCTTTGTTGGGGTTGCAGTTATCGGGTGTCCGCGGCCTCAACCACCCCGCACTGCCACGGTTCCTGATGTAGTGGGAAGGACCGAAACCGCAGCTGCGAGCGCCATTTCTGCTGTGGGTCTGACGGTTGGCACGGTTACGCGCGCGTTCAATGCGACGGTACCCGAGGATAATGTGATCAGCCAGAACCCTGCGGGTGGCACTTCAGCTGCAGTGGGCAGCGCGGTCAGTTTGGTGGTTTCGCGGGGGCCCGAACCTCAGTCTCCGCAGATGGTCGAAGTGCCCGATGTTATTGGAGAGACGGAAGCTTCTGCTTCGGGCGCGATTGCTGCTGCGGGCCTGACGGTAGGTACGGTTACTCGCGAGTTTCACGCGACGGCGCCTGAAGGCCAAGTGATGAGCCAGGATCCTGTGGGTGGCACGTCAGTTGCGATGGACAGTGCGGTGAACCTGGTAGTCTCGCGTGGGCCAGAGCCCGACCCGGTCGCGGTGCCCGATGTGGTCGGCATGACGCAAGCGGAGGCCGTGGCGGCCATCGAGGCGGCGGGCCTGACGGTAGGTACGGTCACTCGCGAATTTCACGCGACGGCGCCTGAAGGCCAAGTGATGAGCCAGGATCCTGCGGGTGGCACGTCAGTTGCGATGGGCAGTGCGGTGAACCTGGTAGTCTCGCGTGGGCCAGAGCCCGACCCGGTCGCGGTGCCCGATGTGATCGGCATGGCGGAGGCGGAGGCGGTGGCGGCCATCGAGGCGGCGGACCTGGCGGTGGGCGCGCTTACCCAGGACTACAGCGATACGGTTCCCGAGGGCCATGTGATTAGCCAAGACCCCGCGGGGGGTGCGCAAGTGTTGCCCGGCAGTGCGGTGAACCTCTTAGTCTCGCGTGGGCCAGAGCCCGACCCGGTCGCGGTGCCCGAAGTGGTTGGCATGACGGAGGCGGTGGCGGTGGCGGCCATCGAGGCGGCGGACCTGACGGTGGGCGCGGTTACTCGCGAGTTTCACGCGACGGTGCCTGAAGGCCAAGTGATCAGCCAGAACCCTGCGGGCGGCACGCAAGTGTTGCCCGGCAGCGCGGTGAGCCTCTTAGTCTCGATGGGACCCGAGCCGGACCCGGTCACGGTGCCCGATGTCGTGGGAGAAACGGAAGCTTCTGCTTCGAGCGCCATTTCTGGTGCGGGCCTGACGGTAGGTACGATTACTCGCGAGTTTCACGCGACGGTGCCTGAAGGCCAAGTGATCAGCCAGAACCCTGCGGGGGGTGCGCAAGTGTTGCCCGGCAGCGCGGTGAGCCTTGTAGTCTCGATGGGACCCGAGCCGGACCCGGTCGCGGTGCCCGATGTTATCGGGATGACGGAGGCGGATGCGGTGGCGGCCATCGAGGCGGCGGACCTGACGGTGGGAGCGGTCAGCGAGGCTTACAGTGATACGGTTCCCGAGGGTCATGTGATTAGCCAGAATCCCGCGGGTGGCGCGGAAGTGTTGCCCGGCAGCGCGGTGGACCTCGTAGTCTCGATGGGACCCGAGCCGGACCCGGTCGCGGTGCCCGATGTTATCGGGATGACGGAGGCGGATGCGGTGGTGGCTATCGAGGCGGCGGACCTGACGGTGGGCGCGATCAGCGAGGGCTACAGTGATACGGTTCCCGAGGGCCATGTGATTAGCCAAGACCCCGCGGGTGGCGCGGAAGTGTTGCCCGGCAGCGAAGTGGACCTGGTGGTTTCGAAGGGGCCTCAGCCGATCACCCCTGTTTCCAATATCCAAGAGCTCCAACTCATCGGCAGTGGCCCGGATACTCCCCTCGATGGGCACTATATTCTCACGCAGGACATTGACGCCTCGGAAACGGCCACGTGGAACGGCGGCGCCGGGTTTGAACCGATTGGCACGCGGGACCTCGACCATCCGGAATTGGCGTTCACCGGTACCTTTGACGGGCAGGGATACGTCATCGCGAATCTAACCATTTTCAGGCCTGATGAAGATAACGTGGGCCTGTTCGGGTATGTGGACGCGGAGGGCGCCATCCTGAACGTTGTGCTGGAAGATTGCTATGTGGCGGGGGACGCGAACGTTGGCGGTCTGGTGGGTTGGAATGAGGGCACGGTGTCGAATAGCTACGCCGGCGGCGAGGTGACGGGTGACGAATCTGTTGGCGGCCTGGTGGGTTGGAGCCGGGGCGCAATACTCGATTCCTACGCCACCGGCACGGTAACGGGGAGCGACGCGTCTGTTGGCGGTCTGCTGGGTGTGAACGGCTTTGGCGCCACAATATCGCGGAGCTATGCCACGGGCGCAGTGACAGGGAACATGTTCGTCGGCGGCCTGGCGGGTTGGAACAGGGGTACGGTATCGGAGTCCTACGCCAGCGGCGAGGTGACGGGCCTCGATACGGTCGGCGGGCTGTTGGGCGGGAACGACCTGGACGGCATAGTATCGGACAGCCATTGCTCGGGCGAAGTGACGGGGGACAGGGTTGTCGGCGGTCTGGTGGGCGTGAACCGATGGGGCGCGACCATATGGAACTGTTATTCCACGGGCGCAGTGACAGGGAACTCGGAAGTCGGCGGGCTGGTTGGAACCAACAATGCAGGCGCGGCGGCGATCGAGGCTTCGTTCTGGGACACCGAGGCGAGCGGAGTAACCGGGTCCGCTGGCGGCACGGGCCTTCCCACCTCCGACATGCAGACGGAGAGCACGTTCACGGATGCGGGGTGGGATTTCATTGATATATGGTACATGCTGGCAGGAGGGTCGTACCCGTATCTGCGGAATCTCCCTTACCCGTAAGACACTTTCCCGGCCGCCCGTTGGTTGCCCGGAGTTTATGCTTAATGGCTACGAGATGGTGTGCGGTGTCTTGAAAACCGGCCAAGAACCCGGTTTCGGGGGGTGAAACCGTACGGCTTGGGCCGGGGCAGTCAGCGTGTTTTTTCCTCGATCAACTTTTCAATGTGCGCTTTATGCGCCCATTCTTCCTTGATGACGCGGCTGATGTACCGCCGCTGTTCCTTGGGCACGTACTCGCGCAGCTCAGTCAGCAGGAGGGCGAGGCTTTCTTCGGCACGCAGGGCCACACGCAGTGCTTCCACGTCGCTGGCGTATGGGGCTGATTTACGGATCCGTTCGCGCGGGGCTACAATCCGTTTCTCGAGCAACTGCCGCACTTGGGCTGGCAGCGGGGCAGTCAACGCATCTCCATCGCCGCCCGAAGCGGCGTCCGCTTTTTCCGCGTAGATGAGAAAGCGGTCCCGGTGACGTTTCTCAGCGCGAATCAGTTTGTCCGCAAATGCGCGAATCCATTCAGACTGCGTACCTTCCTTCAATCCTTTATAGAATTCCACGCCCTCTTGTTCGATGTCCGCTAAACGTCTTAAGACCTGCGATGCGGTAACGTAACCTTCTGTGTCACTCGATGCAGCCATGTTGTGTTCCTCCTGGCGATTTTGGCGTTCCAGCAGAATCCTCCGCCCCGCCTGCATAAGTATACGCAAGTTGCGGCGAGTTGTATATGTCAGCTTGAGCCACGCGGAATCTCGGTTCCGCCGTGACCAATCGTCAACGGTAGGCTCACGGCGAGACGATCTCGAAAATGATGACCTCCTCGGCACCGTTCCGTGAGATAACCTGCATGTGTTCGATGGGCCTGAAGGTCTCGGGGGTATTGCGCCACTGCTTGAAGAGTTCGATTAGTCCCGAGGTTGTGAATACCGGAGTCGTGTTGACGTATTCCACGGGGTAAAAAAGATAGCGGATGTCGCGTCGTGCAAACCACCGGAGTTGGTCATCCAGGGGGGCGTCTATCAAGGTCCGCAGGGGTTCGAGGTTTCTAAACGTGGGTCCTTCGAAATAATACGTTCTCGGGTCGAGGGTGAATACGGCGCCGCCCTCTTCCAGCAGTTCGTTCATTCGTTGAAACGCTCCGTAGCGCTCGACCCGCTGCGCGAGATAGGTTTCGCGGGGTGTTGTGCCCAGGGCCGCGGGAATCTTGAAGTGATTCATGCCCAATCCCAGGATGAGTCCCACTGCGAAGGTGAACACGAGCGCTGTGTAGGCCGCCCAGCGCGCCTTAGGCAGCCTGCAGGCCGCAAATGCCGCCACGGGCATCATTGCAGCGAAGAAAGGCAACAGATACCGCGCATAATGCTGAAAAAAGAAGAAGAACACCACTCCGCAGAGGCAGAAGAGGCCGAGCATTCGGACCCGTTTGCCGCCTATCACGACACCCGGTATCCCCAGAGCGAAAATGAGCCCTCCGGGCGAAGCGTTCCATCCGTCAAAGCGCGCGGGATGCATGACGATGCGCCAGGGAAACCACACCACCTCGTACAATGCCGCGCCCCTTCGCGAAGCATGGCCTCCCAGGCTTGTGAAGTCCACGTTAACCAGCACATCCGACGGGAAGAGGTCTTGGAAAAATGGATACACGGGGTTGCCCACAGCCAGCCAGCTTCGCAGCAGCCACGGCGCGGCCCCGAGCGCCGCCATCGCGCTGAATGCCGCGGCCGCGCGGATGTTTGCTGGTTTGCCGGAGACAAGAACGCCAACGGCCAACAGTACGCACACGATGTATCCGGTGTGGCGGATGCCGGAGGCGCTTCCGGCCAGAAACCCCGCCATCAGCAGACAATCGAGGCGTTTCTCGTCGTGCCACGCCAACAACGCTCCGAGCGCGCCAAGCACCACCGCAGTGACGGCGACATCGAGGCTCGCGACGCCCGCCTGATCGAAGAATACCGGGGTCGTGGCGAAGATGGCCGCCGAGAGCAGGCCACACAGCCTTCCGGCCAGACGCTCTCCGACGGCATAGGCAAACACGCAAGCGAGAAACGCAAACAGCCAGCTCACGAATTGCGCGCCGGTCTCCCCAGCGCCGCAGTACGCGAAGGTGTA
>SLSB01000433.1 GCA_007130675.1 Candidatus Hydrogenedentota bacterium
GGTTCACAGGCGTTGCGTATCCAGTAGTAGCTGGGTTTGCGGCGCAAGTAGTAGTCGACGGGCGTCCACCCCGTCTCGCCCCAGCAGTCGTTGTACATCCAGATGAGCGCGCCTTGGCAATCGTCGCGACGGTCATGCTTGCGGAAGCGCAGCGCCTCGATGGACCGGCCGTACAGGTTCGCTTGAAACATCTGGCCATAGAGAATACATTCCTCGATTGTCAACGCGTGAACGTCCGCATAGTGATATTCGATCGCGGCGGGGATGGTCTGCTTCTCGAACACGTTGGTGTGTTCTTTCCAGGCGTGGGAATCGACGCGCAGTTCTTCGGGTTTGAGATATTCGCGCACCGACTCGAGGTGGCAATAGCCGATCACGCCATATTCGCTTACGAACCGCGAGATGCACTCGTCGTACACTTCATGGCGAATGCGCCGGTTCATATCCTTGTTCATTGTTCCCTGGCCCCACCAGTGGCAGTCCCCGTCGGTCTCGGAATTGGGCGATTCGCCGCCAAAGGGGCTGCCGGGCCAGTACGGCCGCTCTGGATCGAGCGCGCGGCATACATCGGGAAGGATGTGATTATAGAGAATGCTGCCACCGGTACTCAGGTCTTTGTCTCCGATATCTTTACCCTTGTTCCACCAGTCGGCAAATCCCCAGACGTTCTCGTTGTTGCCGCACCAGAGTGCGATGCTCGGGTGATGCCGGAGCGCCCGGACAACCGACTCGGCTTCGGCGCGAATGACATTTCGGAACTCCGGATCATCGTCGGGGTACTGTGCGCACGCAAACATAAAGTCCTGCCAAACCAGAATCCCCGCCCGGTCACAGGCGTCGTAGAAATCGGGAGACTCGTAGACCCCGCCGCCCCATATGCGCAGCATGTTCAAATGGGCGTTCTTGGCATCGGCGATAAGTGTCTCGTACTTGGGTTTGTTTACTCGGGCGATGATCGCGTCGGCGGGAATCCAATTCCCTCCCTTGCAGAAAACATCCTGTCCGTTCACCTTGATACAGAAACGGCTACCACCCGAGGAGATTGCGGAGCGGTCCAGTTCGATCGTGCGGAGGCCGATATTCAGCTCACGCCGGTCACACTCGCTGCCGTTATGCAGTGTCCGCACCGTTACCCGGTAAAGAGGCTGCTCGCCCATACCGTTGGGCCACCAGAGCTGAGGATGGGGGATATCCACGTCGAAACGCACCTCGCAGCGGCCTACTTGCGCCATGAGTTTCCGAGTGCGGCGGAGCGGTTTTCCCTTGGGCGGCGTGATCGTCAGTTCCACGTTGCCGAACCGTTCGCTCCATGGGTGAAGATTTTCGACGACCGCGCTGACTTCGAGACGCACGGTAGCGCCGGACAGGCGGGGCGCGCATGAAACGTCATGGAACGTGATTCCGGAATGGGCCTCGATGCGGACACCGCGCCAGATGCCGATGTTGGGGAGCACATCGACCCAGTCCCACCCATAAGTGAACTGCGGTTTGCGCAGGTGGCTTATGCCCGCAAAACGCTGGCGCTTCTTGCGGTCCGCGCCTTTGAGACGGAGCGCCTCGTCGACAAGCTCCTCGCCGGCGGTCAGCCGAACCACAAGCCGGTTTCTCTTCTTCAGCCGGTTTCGGACATCGAAGACGTGCGGCACAAAGGCATTTCGCGCCTCACCGAGGAATTCGCCGTTCAAGAAGACCTGCGCGTACAGGTCTAGCCCGTCGAAAATGAGTTGCTGGCGTTCGTGCCCGAGAAAAGACTCGGAGACCTCGAATGTCTTGGAAAACCACCAGGCACGCCTCTCGGGCCACCGCGATTTCTTCGCATTCAGGCTGACCAGAGGTTCTCCCATGCGTCCCGCGCGCACAAGGTCCAGGTGGATCTCGCCGGGGACTTCCGCGCGCATCCATCCTGCGCGCGCGCCGAGCACCTTGGCCAGCCCAACCGTTCCCTGACATGACAGGGCCGTCTCGCGCACCCTCCACGTGCCGTCCAGCGAAAAGGCATACATTGTCTGTCTATTCCTTAGAAGGGACCCTCGGGAGCAAAGATCGCAATGCCTGTTCCCCTGTTCTCGCGAAACTCCGGTTCGCCCTCGCGGCTCCCGATAGAACCTCCGCGCGTGCAGGCTTTGCGCATAAATGCCGCCAATCCGGGCATGTTCAAGCATGGCCTTTGCGCGACATTCTAATACTCAGGAATGCATGTGTCAATCTTTTGTATAATGCGCCAGATCCATATTATTCGACAAACGAGAGGGAATGCTTCACACAAATGCTTGAAGCGATGTCGTAAAAAATTGGTATTTAACGGATTAGGATTTGCTCTCCGTAACACTACGCAACACGAGTGCGTTTCCAGTGCCGTCTAGCCTGTCAGTGCAGGTGACTCCAGAACAGCAAAATCCTTCACACTGTTTCGCACATGAAGTGCAAATAAATCTGACGATATCGCTTTTTCTGCAATGATTGGTCCACCCAAAAGTACCTCTTGTTGTATTCTTTTTCGGCTCTATGCCATAATCAGCGTCAGACTGAACGTGAAGGGAGCGAATCCGGATGGCAGAAGACCGACCGAAGGCGAGACGCAACATCACCACTGCCGAGATTGCACGTTTGAGCGGCGTCTCCCGCTCGACCGTATCGGCCGTATTGAACGGCAAGCGTCATGTGCGCGAGAGCACCCGGCGGAAGGTCCTCGAATGCATCCGCCAGCAGAACTACGAATCGGGCATGATCGCCAAGGCCTTGGTGGGCGAACTGTCTCGTATGGTAGCGGTGCTCGCGTCAAACCTGGGCAGCCCATACCACATGATGACCTTTCGCGGCATCAATGAGGTCTTGGTTTCAGAGGGGTATCACATCCTGTTTCACAACGTTCGCCCGGAAGATCAGGAAGACCCGGAAACCCTGGGCAGTCTGCGCGCATACCGCCCTGCGGGGTACATCATTCTTCGCGGCGCGGAAGGTCCAACGGGCGAACATGCCCGAGAAATCCTGAAGGACGGAATCCCGCTGGTTACCAAGGGCACCATTGAAGGGCTCGATACGCATGCCGTTACGTTCGACAACCGCGAGTGTTCGCGGCTTGCCACGGATTGCGTAGTCGAAAAAGGGCATCGCAACATTGCCTACCTGGCGGGGCCTTCGTTTTCCATAGGCGCCAAACAGCGGCAGGTCGGGTTTGTCGAAAGCCTCATCCAGCACGATATCCCAGTATCCGATGCGGTGATTGTGGAAGCGGGCGAGACGGCCGCTGATGGGTACCGTGCGGCCCTCGAGGTCTTAAGGGATTCTGCATCCCGCCCGACCGCGGTGGTTTGTTTTAACGATATGGTGGCCATGGGGGTGTACCGGGCCGCGCACGAGTTATCCTTGGCAATTCCCAGAGACCTCAGCGTGGTTGGGTTTGACGGGGTTGATTTTGCCGAATTGCTCGGACCGCCCCTGACCAGCGTGGACATGTCGCCGACGCTTGCGGGCCGGAAGGCTGCCGAACTTCTCCTGAAGGTCATTCGCAACGAGACAGGCCGGAGCACCGTTGTGGAATGGATCGAGCCCAAACTTGTCGAACGCGGCTCGTGCGCCAGTTTTAATGCATGGGATGGAGCAGTAAACGGCAGTGCTGCGGAAATCGGAAATTGAATCCATAAGAATCTTTACAAGACAAGCGACGTTCTTGCCGCTCACGCGCACGAAAATCAATGACCTCAGGTACGCCGAAGGGGGTCGTTGCCTTCTCCAATGAAGTCGAGTATCCCGAGTTTCCCGACCCCGATAACCGAGACGAGCGTCTGGCCGAAAGGTCATCGGCGCTCACCTATTGCGATGACAGAAGTTTCCTTCTGGCTCCTTACACGAATATCTGCACACGGTCAGGCTCGGGCAGGTTGCACAGGCAATCGTATAGCGCGGTGATGTAGTTCTTCGCGGTCCTCAGAACAGGGCATTGCTGATGCGGTTTGACAATGCAGAAACACCGGTTGACAAACAGATCGCCAGTGGCTACGGTGGAGTAGCCGGAGCGTGGGGTTATCGGCAGTTTCCACAACGAAGGGGACATCCCGAATGTATCGGACTAAAGCCTTTGGGGCGCAAACCAGGGAGTGTAAGGTCATGATTACTCGATCATTTTCAGGCCGGCGCTTTGGGGCGGGTTGGCTGCTCGCGGGTCTGTGCGCGGCGCTGTTCATTGCAGCGGCGCCCGCTGGAGCCGTGGAAATGAAGGCCGGCGCGGCGCAAACAGTGATCACCAACGAGACGCCGCGGGTCATGGTGAATGGCCGTGTCTCCGAAGGCGTGCACAGCGACTTGACGGCGCGGGTCCTCGTGCTCAATGACGGCGAGACCCGGCTCGTCTTCGTCACTTACGACTTGAATTGCCTCGATGTTGCCACGCCGTTCCTGCGCGCGCGCGTGAAGGATGAACTCGGCATCGAACCGGCCCAACTCATTCTGCTGGCGACCCACAACCACAATGCGCCGATACAGATCGTGCCGGAAAATTTCGGGTATGGCCGGCGCATGGCGGACACGATTTTTGACGCTATTCACGAGGCCATCGAAGACGAGGATGGGCCAGCGTCGGTCAAGTTCGGCTTTGGCCACACCTATTCGCTGCGAAGCGTGGGCAACGCGCCCACGGATTACGAAGTGCAGGTGTTGAAAATCGAGCGCGGCGGCGAGCCCTTGGCCGTGCTTTTCAGCCAGCCGACCCACCCCGGGCAGGCTACCCGCAACCGCATCGACACCGGCCACCCCGGCTTCGCCATGGACATGGTCGAGGAGGCGCTGCCCGGCGTGCAGGCCATGTACGCCACGTCGTGCGGCGGCAACCAGTTTCCCGTGGACCTTCAGGAGTACTGGGAATGGCTGGCGCGCATGAACGAGGAAGGCCGAAGCATCGAGTATATCGACAGCCAGTTGGAGGAGCGGTGCCGCGCCATTGCACGCGAACTGGCCGACGTCGTCCTCGGTATTGTGACCGGCGATATGCAGGACGTGACCGGACCGCTCACCAGCCGGCTCGAGATCATTTCACTCCCGCTGGCCGAGCCCATCTCCGAGGAGGAGGCGCGGGAAAAGCTCGAGGGCGTGCCCGAGGATGTCGGCTTCGTGCCGTATCCCCACGAACATCGCGCCACCAACTGGTTGCGCATGCTCCTCCGGTATTACGAGAAGGACCTGCCCTTCCCCACGCGAACGACGGATATGGTCTGCACCGACGACACCTACCTCATCCACAAAGAAGACACGGAGTTCCTTGAGAAGTACGACCACGCAATTCACGACCGGTTCCCGTGCATCTATGAGGAGGTAATTGTCGCCACCATCGGCGAAATGCCCGTCGTGGCCATGCAGGGCGAGATCGTCGCCCCCATCGGCGCGCGCATCAAGGACGCCTTCCGCGCGGATGGCCCGATCAAAGTCTTCGGCTACATGGGCGAGCACAACCTGTATATTCCGACGCGCGAACTCGTCCGTCTCGACGCTTATCAGGCGCAGACGTTGCGCATCCAGTACGCCTCGCCCGTGGGATGGGATCCCTCGGTTGAAGACGTTATGGTGAACGGCGTCATAAACATGGTCGAGGCCGCCCTGGCGGATATCCACTAACGGCGCACGCCGGATAATTCGGGGACAGCGAAACATGAATAATTCAGGAATAATTCAGGGACAGAATACGAATTATCTTGATTTCTATCCGCGTGTACCTATCACCGCCGCATGATTCGCGTAGCACGCATTGTCGCTCCGGGGTTTTCGCACCATGTGACGCAACGCGGGAATCGTCGCGCCCAAAACGAACGAAAAACACCCTTATAAATCGTAGTCTGCCCCTGAATTACCCGTCACCGTCTCGCACACGCCAGATGATCTCGATGTGACCGCGAGCAGGGCGGGCAACAAGATATGCCTGCACGTGGTGAACACCAACAGAACCCGTTCCGTATCGGCGCGGTTCGCAGTCGGGAACATGCGGATTCAGTCTGGCGAGGTCTTTCAAATTGCAGCAGATCCCATTTTCGAGGTGTGGAGCGAGCTGCGAGACGTCATCGCGCCCAAGGAAGTTCGTATGGCTTCCGACGATGGCCACACTTTCCCGCCTGCATCTGTATCCGCAGTCGAATTGAACGTACAACAAGCCTGAATCAGTCCTGGAACCATCATGCCCCCCACCACGCGCGCCCTTGCAACCGTAACGTTATGCTTTATACTGAATGCACAATATACGATATCCTAGACGAGAAAAAGGCGCTGCTCGACCAGCATCGGCCTTTGCCAAAGGCCTTGGTTACAAACCTGGACGAATGGTTTCGAATTACCCAAGTATGCGGGCCCGAAATGCGGCTGTTTTCAGTAGTCATGTCCCTTCAGACTGTTCTCACAGCATCGTCGCCAATGTTCCAGGGTCTCCTGCATGCGGCTGAGAGTCTCCGGATGCTCCCCTGAAAGATCGCGCGTTTCCGTGGGGTCCCGTATGATGTCATACAGTTCGTAAGGGCCTCCGGCCTCTCCGATTAGCTTGTAGCGGTTGTCAATCAGCGCTGCGTGGTTTTGCGACTCAAAACCAATGGGGCGGGGGCGTTCCGCCATATCGTTTTTGATGACCGGCATCAGGCTGATCCCGTCATATGGGCGCGTTTCCAACGCGGGCAGCGCATAGCCGAGCGCGTCCATGATGGTGGGGAAGTAGTCGCTTGTGCCGCAGGGCATGGTTACCGTGCGGCTCTCTTTGATTTTGTCCGGCCACACCAACAGCCCCGGTACGCGCAC
>SLSB01000084.1 GCA_007130675.1 Candidatus Hydrogenedentota bacterium
TACATCGTGCATGACTTTTATCAGCGGTTCATGCGGCCCGAGAGTTCCGAGAAGGAATTGGTGCTGGTGGGCCGCATCTGCACCGTGTTGCTGATGGTGATCGCGGGAGCGTTGGCGCTGGCCTTGAGCACGGCCCTGCAGAACTTCGAGATCATGTTGCAAATCGGCGCGGGCACGGGGCTCATCTTCATCTTGCGGTGGTTCTGGTGGCGCATCAATGCGTACAGCGAAATCACGGCCATGATCGTGTCGTTCCTGGTGGCCCTCTACTTCCAGTTTGTGCATGTGCAAGTGCTGGGGCTGACCGCGTTGCCCTCGTGGCTGCGTTTGTGCAGCGGCATTGCCATTACTACCGCGGCCTGGCTCATCGTCACTTTTGTGACCCGGCCGGCCAACAAAGAGACCCTGGTCAGCTTCTGCAAACTGGTCAAAGCGGGCGGCCCCGGCTGGAAACCCATCATTGACGAAGCCAAAGCCGAGGGCGAGACATTTGACGACGGTGAGGGCTGGCGTATCCCTCAGGGCATTCTGTGTATGCTGCTTGGCTGCGTGGCAGTCTATGGCGCCCTTTTTGCCACGGGCTACTGGATCTATGGCCGCGTCGGCCTTGCCACATTTATGACGGTCCTGGCTATCGGCGCCACCCTATGGCTGATCAAAGCGTGGCGCCTCTTGCTGGCCAAAGAACCCGGCATCGAGGCGTAGGGCGCCGGAAACAAGAGAATAGGACCTATAGGTCTTATGCGGCCTATAGGTCCTATCCAATGCTGTGGCGTGGCCTGCCGACCAAACCACTCTTACGACCCCGCTACGGCATGGTCTCCAAACCTCACTCCAGCCTTTCCGGCAGAATCCACGGCTTACCGCAAGGCCTCTGCACCTCTGCCTTGTGCGATCAGGGACGTGTAGGTATCGAGTTCTTTCTGGACCACCGGATCGGTAAGGTCCAGCGTCAATCCGCGTTCTGCCGACATATAGGCCGCCTGACAAAGCTTCGTGATCTCGAGGCCGTAATCCCATGTCGCGAAAGGGGCGCGCCCTTCACTGAACGCCGCCACGGCATCCTCGAGTTCATCGACATACCCGTACAGATCGGCTTCGTTCGGCTGCACGGCCAGCAATCCGCGCGATGCGGTGGCTTTCTCGAGGGCTTCCTCCGCGTCCGCCACGGCATCCGCCGCCTCATCGCCGATGAATACCTCCAAGGGAGACCGAAGCGTGTTGACCTCAAACGTGTAGCCCGGCCCGATGCCGTCCATGAGCAGACGCAACCCCTGTTTGTCATACATCCATGAGTTGGTGAACTGCCCCCGCACGCGCTGGCCAGTCTCGGGATTGCGGAACGTAATGGTGCCAGTAGCAAAATCCTCGGCCGGTGTCTTCGCATAATCCACGCCCATCCGGTCGAGCAATTGCTTACGATAGGGCTCTTGGCCCCACTTCAGCATGGCCACGTCCGCCGTGACCGAGATCGGCTTCATGAACGTCAGCGGCTTGCCTGCCGGCGTAAGCATGTACCATGCGACTGCGATGCTGTGGCAGCCCATATCGGACAGCACACCGCCGCCTTGGCGCGTGGGATCCCAGAACCAGCCCTCGTGCGGGCCGCTGTGTTCTTCCGCACAACGGGCCAGGGTCAATTCCCCCATCGATTTGCGTTGCGGCTCGAGTTGTTTCAAAGCCTTTTGAATAGGCTTCATGTGCAACTGGTTCTCGAAATAAGCATTCGGCAGACCCGTTTCATTGAGCAGCTCGATAAGGCGTTTCGCCTCGGCCACCGTGCGCCCGAGCGGCTTCTCGCAGATAAGCCCCTGGAGTTTCGCGCCGCCCTTGACCGCTTCGACAATTTGCTCCATCAGCTCGATGCGTACATAGTTGGGCGCAAACAGCGCCACTGCGTCCACGTTCTTGCAAAGTTCGGCAACGCTTGAATACACCTTGCAGTCGCCAAGCTTGGCGGCTTTCGCCATCGCCGCGAATTCCTCAGCGCCTTTAAGCGAGTGCACGCCCGCCACATCGGCGCCGCGGACGTTTTTCAGCGCTTCCGCCTGAAAACCCGCGATGAACCCCGCGCCAATAAATCCCAGTTTCAGATTCTCCATGGTGAGACCTCCCCAGTTGTGGTACTTCCTTACTCGCCTTGAAAATATAGGCCCTCGACGGACAGGATTCAAGCTGATGCACCGCTTCGACAACCACGATCGTGCCCGCCGCGCCAGTTCCCACACCGCCTGCACGATGTATTTGCCTCAAAGACAAGTCATCGGTTACCATGTCCCGCAAGGGGGGTTGATTGCCCCAATCATACATGATAGCGTGCGGAGCAGTATCTGAAAGCCACAACCATATAGCAAGGATAATCTCATGCAAATGCCATGGATCGATGTGCTGGTGCTTGTAGTTTACTTCGGCGCGATGGCCGCGATGGGACCGTTGTTTATGCGGCGCGGCGGCACGACCGAAGGATACTTCCTCGGCGGGCGTTCCTTTTCAGGATGGCTGGTGGGGTTCTCGATGTTTGCCACATCGATCAGCTCGATCACCTTTCTGGCCTATCCCGGAGACGCCTACAAGACCGCATACCTGCGCATGATTCCCAACCTTGCGCTGCCGCTGGTAGTCCTTATGGCCTCGCACCTGTTTCTGCCATTTTTCCGCCGCGGCCAAATCACTTCGGCCTACGAATATCTCGAGGGACGCTACGGGCCGAACGTGCGCCTGTATGCCGCGTGCACATTCATTTTCGGCCAAGTCATGCGGATCAGCATGATCCTTTTCCTGGTATCGCAGCTCGTCGAGCAAGTCACCGGCCTCGAACCCTGGAAGAGCGTGCTGATTGGCGGGGCGATTACCTCCTTTTACACCGTCTTGGGCGGAATTACCGCCGTAATCTGGACAGACTTCATCCAAGCGGTCGTCCTCTGGTTTGGCGGAGTCATTTGTCTATTGGTTATTGCCGTGCGCCTCGGGGGACCCTTCGAAGGCATCGCGGAATTTATCAACTCGGCATTCAGCGGGATTAGCGAGATCGTCCGTGTGGGAGCCGAGCACAGCAAATTTGCGTTTGCCGACCCCGATGAGGAAGGCGTTCTCCGCCCGGTGGGTTGGGGGCTCAGTCTGGTCGATAAGACCGTCCTCATGATGTTTCTCATCGGCATGGGCAACTGGATCACCGAATACTCCGGAAACCAGAACGTGATCCAGCGCTATTGCGCATCGAAAAGCCCGAGGGATGCACGCATTGCCATGTGGGTGTGCGCATGGTTCAGCGTCCCCACCTGGGCGCTGTTCATGTTCATCGGCACGGCGCTCTTCGTGTTCTACCAGCAGTTCCAGAGCCCCGACGCCCTTGCGATGCTTACGGGAGAAGGCGGCGCCAAACCCGAAAGCATCCTCCCGTTTTTCGTCATCCGCGAAATGCCCATCGGCATTACCGGACTCGTCATTGCCGCGGTCCTCTCCGCCGCCATGTCTTCGATTTCCTCGAGCATCAACGGCGTCTGTGCCGTGAGCATCGTAGATGTCTACCGCAGGCGCCTGGTCACCGATCGCGACGACAAACATTACGTGATCACAGCCAAACTCATCGGCGTGGCGCAAGGCGTCTTCATGATCGTCGGCGCTCTGTTGCTCACCTATATGGACGCCATGACACTCCAGGACACCGGCACCCAATTGGCCGCCCTGATGGCCGGCGGCCTCGCAGGACTCTACATGCTCGGCTTCTTCACAACGCGATGCAACGGCCGCGCCGCGTTCACCGGCATCGCCTGCACGGTGGCGTTCTCGGCCTGGATGGCCCTCATCCGGGTGGGGGCAGTGAACTGGCCAGGGTTCTTGGTCCAGATTGACACCTATTACGTCGGATTGCTGGGCAACATCCTGATGTTTGTCGTCGGTTACATTGCCGGTCTGTACATCTTCCCCCGGCCCGAACCGGTGCCCACCAACTTCTCGCTGTGGAACCAGGACGGCACCCCGCTGGATTGACGCCAAGCAGAGACAACGCGACCTGGCAGCGCCTCACCTCTCGCGGCATTGCCTCTCGGCGCTGATTACGCCATAATGAGCCCACACGGGATAACAACGAGGACGCACACACTCGCGCCTAACCACGCCCGACCGTGCTTCGTTAGGCCCGGTCCTCTCCGTAAGTCCGCCGAAGTTGCAATGTAAAACCGGGATTGAGTATGATCTCCAAGCTTGAAGACCGGCGCTACGGGATTGCCGAAGTGAGTCAGCTCACCGGCGTTCACGACTACGTGCTGCGGCAGTGGGAAGCCCGGTTTCCACAGTTGAAACCAGGACGCGATCGAGCCAACCGGCGGTTCTACAAACCCGCCGATATCGCCGTAGTGCGCCGTATCAAACAACTGTTGTGGCACGAAAAAATGACCACCAAAGGCGCGCGCGTGCGACTGGCCGAGGAACTCCGCGGCGAAGGACGTCCCCGCACCCGCCAGGAAGCCCTCGACATCCTCGACAAAATGGAAGAAGAAATTCGCACCATGCTCGATCTCCTGGAAAACCAATAGCCCAATTTCGGTCGGGGCGTGGCGCAGCCCGGTTAGCGCGCTTGACTGGGGGTCAAGAGGTCGCTGGTTCAAATCCAGTCGCCCCGACCATTTTTACCAAGGACTTACGCACATCCGCGTAGGTCCTTTTTGTTTTTGTGTCAGCAGAAAGCCTCAGTTTTGTGGGATTTCGCGAAGCTGGAGGGGTATGGACATTGTGGACTGAGTGCACAAAAGGCCTCTGTGGGCGCGGCGGTTTGGGTGTGTTGTTTTGGGTGCTTTGACTATTCACGGGGCGTTCTTGTCTCGGGGACTTTGGCGGCTTTGCTTGCGGATGCGGCAGAGACGTTCGGTGAAGGCGCTTTCGTGTTGAAACGCGTGGGCGAGCGCATTGAACTGCCTGTCGAGCGCGCTGCAGGCCACTGCAATCAGCGCCAGCACAGCGTTGGCGCCAATCTCGGGGTAAGTCGCGCTCGCGGTTCAGGCGGATTCGCAATAGGGCCGGGCCTGGTGGTAAGATGCCGCTTCGCTGTTAGCAACCGAGGTGTACGCTGCAAGGGTTTGGGTCTACATGGGGAACGAATCACACGAAGAGGCCGCCCGTGAGGGCCGGAGGGTGCGTGCTTCGGCCGCGCCGAAAACACATGCCGTAGTCTTTGACCTGTTGCGGGCGACGCTTAATTCGGGGAAGGTTCTGGATATTCCTTCGGGGTCGGGCGCGTTTGGACGCTGTCTGGCCGAGTCGCCGTTCGAGGGAGTCTACGCGGACATCCAGGATTTCGGCGACCTCGCGCCAGACACGTTTCGCCAGGCCGACATGAATGAACCACTTCCTTTCGACGCGGGCGCGTTTGACGCCGTCGTTTCGATAGAGGGGATCGAGCACATCCAGCGGCCGTTTGATTTCATCGGCGAATGCCGCCGCGTGCTTAAGCCAGGAGGCTACCTCTTCCTGACCACGCCGAACATCTCGGCGTTGCGCTCGCGATGGCGGTGGTTCTTGACGGGTTTCCATAACAAGTGCACGTATCCGCTTGATGAACTGAACCCCGCGCAACGCCATCACATCAACATGCTCTCGTTTCCGGAACTCCGCTACATGCTTCATACGCGGGGGTTTCGCATCGAGACGATTGCCACGAACAGAATCAAGGCCATCAGTTGGGTCTACCTGCCGTTGAGCCCGCTTCAGTACGCCATGGGCCGAATGGCGCTGCGCCGAAGAATGAAAAACCCGGAGCATCGGCGCATTGCCCTCGATACACTGCGCCAGATGATGGCAAAACCCGTGCTGCTCGGCGAATCCCTGATTCTGGTCGCGTCCGCTTCCGAGGACTCACGGGTGCCGTAGACGCCGGCGCAGGGACTTCTGGCCGCGGGAGTTCGCAGTCACCCTGTGAAAGAATGCGCGCCCTTCTCAGCGGCGAGCACTGCCCATCTCGGCGGAAGCCACCGTAATCACGCGCGGTGGGCACACCGCCACGCATGCACCGCAGCCGTTGCACTTCAGGGCATCAACATGAACCATTACCGTATAGGTTTCGCGCGAAAATTCCTCGAAAATGGCATCTCTCGGACAAATCAGCGTGCACGCGGAGCACTCCATCTCGATCGCGAGGAGGCACCCCGCTTGCTCGATCCGCGCGAGACCGATCCGCCACTCGTTCTTGTCGTCGAGAGGCAACGCGGCGATAGCACCCGTCGGGCAGTTTTGTCCGCAGGCACGACAGGTCTCGAGGCAGTAACTCGTGTCAAAATCGAGCTCGGGGACCAGCAGCCCGGCCAGGCTCGGGGGGCGAAGGTCGGGCTGGATAATGTGCGACGGGCATGACCGCATGCAATTCCCGCAGCGGATGCAAAGCGCGGCAAACTGCCTTTCACCGACCGAGCCGGGTGGGCGCAAGCGGCCCGCGGCAATTTCTTTCGGCGCACGGATTGCCAGTGCGGACACGGCCATGCCCCCTCCCACACCAAGGAACGCCCGCCGGGCTAGCGCGAGGTCCTTTCTGTCGGCCGTAGACTCGTCAACGCCGGCCCGTCGTGCAAACACGCGATCGAGCTCGGCCAGTAGGTCCTGGGTAGCCCCGAGCGGGCACAGCCGCTTGCACCACAACAGCGGAAACGCCAGACTAAGCACGAGTACCACCGCCAACCCCGCGCCATAGGCGAGCTGCGGCAGCGAGACGGGCTGATGCGCCCCTCCGGCCGCGCCCGAGAACAATGTCAGAGGGTCCAGCAGCAGAAACAGCGGCA